>RZYD01000014.1 GCA_009930445.1 Bacteroidia bacterium
TTTTTTGCCGGATGGATGGCAGAGGGGGCATTGGGCAATACTGCCAGCATAGCACATTCAGCCAGAGAGAGCCTGTGAGGAGGACGGGAAAAGTAGCGCCATGAAGCCGCCTCCAGACCAACCACGTTACCTCCAAAGGGGGCATGAGCAGCATAAAGCAACAAAATTTCATTTTTTGAACAGGCCATTTCGAGACGCAAGGCCAACACCATTTCGATAAGCTTTTCGCCATAAGTCCTTGCTTTTCCTTTCCTGCTCAGTCTGACTACCTGCATAGTAAGGGTGCTTCCACCCTGCACAATAGTACCAGCCTGAAAATTTTTAACAGCTGCACGTACGAGGGAGACCGGATTTATCCCGGGATGAAGGAAAAAATAACGGTCTTCAAAAGCGGTTATTGACTGAACAAAAGCCTCCGGAAGGCTGTCGGGAGCAGGAAAACGCCATTGCCCATCCGCGGATATATGGGCTCCCAGCAATCGGCCATCGGAAGCTTCCACCACGGTACAGTAAGGGTCATCAAATCGGACAACCGGCACCAAAATCAGAAATAAAAGCACACCAAAACCAAATCCGGCAGTCCAGACTACTGCTTTTTTACATCCTTTTCGTTTCACGATCAATGCATTACCTCCACCCATTGCCCTTTTTCCGCAGCATACACACGTTGATCATACATGGCTTCGCAAACTACAGCAGGGAAGTAATAGGTTCCACCGTAAGCGGCATGGAGACGTACTTCGAAGGATATACTCTTCTCCGGAGCCAGCGGGAAGTAAACATGCACTTTATCATCACGAATATCGGAATACGCTGCCTGAGGCGCAGGATCCAGGCTTAAAATTTCCCAGCCACCCGGAACAGGGATAGTCAATGCCAGATGTTTATAGGCTGCTTTAAGCCCGGGATGCGTAATGGTTACTAGCATACGAATATCTTCTCCCCTTTGAATAGCGGCCGGATTTATCGGTTCGTCAACTGCATTCTGAAAAGTCACTGACAAAAGCAGGTTTCGTTTATCTGTTTTTTCCTTGCCGGGAAGGGGTTGCCCTGTACGGATCGTATTTACAAATAATTTCTGATCACAAGCATTTCGGAACGTAAGTACTGTATCGTGTGTTTCCTCCAAAACGATTGTTTCCTGTACAATGGCAGACATGGTATGCTGTGCATATTCCTTGCCGTTATAGCTGTAGGAATAGCCAATGGTTCCCTGCGTGTTATCACCGGCTTTTAACCGCCACATCGCATATAAACCCCATGCTGTACTATGGGTATTCATAGAGTTGTATCCGGAAAGCTGCGCTGCAACTTCGGGGGCCAAATCGGCAATAAGTGCATCATCCTTCAACAGGATGGCCGTTTCGAGGGCCATTGCTATTCCGGTATTACGTTGCATATAGTATTGATTCCATGCGGAATAATCCATATTTACAAAATCAGAGGCGCTAACACCCCGTAGTAGTTCCATGGCGGCTTCGGTTTTTCCGGTCAGGCCATAGGCAGCAGCAAGCCGCAATCGTGCCGGTTTATTTAATTTGTTTTCTCTTAAACGATTCATGGCACTATAGTCAGGTTTTCCGGATAGCGCCAGCACATACAAACGGTACGATTCAGCAAAAAAGGCATCCCGATAGCGATCGCGGGCAAAAGTAGCAGAAGCAAGGAAATCGAGCAGCCCATTTTTCAACGAGGTAGGGACTACATACCCATTTTCAGATGCAAGTAACAGAAAATGAGCTGTATAGCATGAAGTCCAGTTATCTGGCACTGTCATTCCAGGCCAGAGGGCAATTCCTCCCTGAGGAGTTTGATAATTCCGAAGACGGCTGATCACATCGAGTACATTTTGTGTTGCATTTACAAACTGTGAATCGGAAGTAGAGAGCAGGCCGGGCAGCAGCATTTGGGCAAAAGCTGCAGATACGGATTGTTCCGCGCAGGCGTGTGGATAGCGCATCAGGTACTCCAGGTTTCGACTGACACTAAGGGGAGGCATTGCCGATATTTCCAGACGATAAGAAGCGCCGGAGCGTTCGCCAATAAATGTAACAGGCAGCTTAGTTTCCTCTCCGGGTTTAAGCAGTTGTGTATTCAAGTCGGTTTGAAACGGGTTAGGATTTCGAAGCCGGATATCGATGTTTTCAGTGGCAAGTTCTCCTGCCGAAGTTGCCGTAACTTTCAATTGAACAGGACCCTGGCGTACTCCACAATCAAGTGAAAAATACACAACCTTTTCCCCCTGAGCATCAAAATGCAAGGTTTGTTCTGGTTCAGAAATACAGACATCCCCGACGGCAGAAACGACAACTTTCACTTCCTGAATTTTGTCATGCATAGCAAAAACCGTCACTGGGAGAAGAATCTCTTCGTTGGGAGCAAGGGTTCGGGGCAACGTAGCCGTTACCATAAGCGGATCTTTAACCACTACCTGTTTTTCGGCGCTACCATAAGCATTGCCAGAGGCAGCCACCACCATCACACGCACAGCCCCGACATATTCCGGTAATTGAATTGAATGAGCAGCCGATGCACCCGCAGCCAGTTCAAAGGGCCCATAAAACCGTACCACGGGTTTGAAGCGCTTTATCGTTTCATTGGTTTGCAAAACAAGATTTTCATCACCTCCTATAGCAAAAACAGAAGCCATATTTCCGGTAAAAGCACCCATTACTTCATTATACATATCCCAGGTATGAACACCTAAAGCTTCACGTGCAAAGAAAAAGCGATGCGGATTAGGGGTTAGAAAACGGGTTAATCCCAACAATCCCTCATCCACAACCGCCAAGGTATAAGCCATGGGTCGGCCTTGCGCTTCAGAAACCGTAACGATAGTTTTCTCTTTGGAACGCAATTGATCTTTCATTTGGATACGGGGGGTAAGATGAGTTTCCGGATCACTGACTGTAACCGGCAACACGCCGTACATGCGCAAAGGCAGGTCGTTTTCAGGATGGCTGTGTGGCTGCAAAAGATGTACACTCACAAATACGTTGGGGGTCATAGTTTTATCAAGCGTAAAATCGAAATGATTTCCACCTTTACTGGTCGAAATGGTGTTGGATTGAATAATCGTTGTACCATTCTCCACAGTAATGACAGCATGGCCTTTTTCAACACCCGGAAAAGTAATACAGGCCGTTTCTCCCACTGCATAGGTTGATTTATCGGAAGAAAGAGCCAATAAAGCAGCACCCTCTTTATCCTCCTCATCGCCGCGGCTGCTCCATCCGGGCCAGTCGACAAATAACTCCTGTCCGGTAGCATTCCCATCAGGTAATTGAACGTACACCAGATAGCGCCCCCAGTCAGGGTAACTAATCTCAAATGTGGTGGATGCTTTTCCCTTGAGGCAATGCAATTTTTTTTGCATTACCGGAATAACATTCTGGTTATTTACATAAGAAGCATAATTATGTTGGCCTGATTCATACCACCAATCCCATTCAATTTTATAGACAAAAACCTCCACATCCGGAACATCCACAGGTAGCCCTGTTTCATCAAGGGTTACGACATCAATAGCGTGGGGAACCCCGGTTTCCAGCCTGTTCCAGTAATCCGTCTTTGCGGGTAATCGTACTCCCACATAGGTTTTGTAGGGCGACAGCACACGGGAAGTATAATCCACACTAAATTCGCCGTTATTCTCGTACACACGGGTAAAAAATTTGGCTGAGACAAACCCACTACTATTTAGTTGTGTTGGAGGCAACATAAAAACTGTATCTCCCTCAGCATTAAGTTTTGTTTTGACCGTTTGGTAGCTATTTGTATTCAGGCTGGCAGCCACATGATTAAAAGTATAATCTTCATAGCCCGGAAAATGCGTTTTAAGCGGCTGAAGAGTAATCTCTGATTCGATAGTCAGATGGGCTGCTTTTGCGCCATGAAGATATTCGGCATGCACCGGAATCCGGATGGGGTTATAGGATTGCAACGTATCGGCGGGAAAAGAGAAATCGATTTTGAGGCGATTGGGTTTTATCGTTTCAATGCGCACAGGTGAAGTAAAAGAGGCTCCGCCGACAGTCACTTTTGCCGTCCATTTCCCTGACATATCATCAGGCTTGGTAGGTATAAGAAAAGAATGGATAGGATGATTTCCGGTTTTTTGCACCTGACGCCACGCTATTCGTCCCTTGGGGTCGATAAGCTCCATCAGCACAGGGTGACCGACAGGAAGGGAATTACATTGCTGTTTCAGGATAAACGAAAGACAGAGTGTATCGCCGGGGCGCCAAACACCCCGTTCTCCATAAATAAATCCCTTTAATCCGTTCTTCACTGCACTGCCGCTTACATCAAAACGACTCAACGACAAAGCATTACCATCCGGCACACGCAGGTAGCCCGACTGATTGCGAGAATTGGCGACAACGAGAAAGGGAGTTTCCGGGCAATGCAGGATTACATGGCCCTTGTCATTGGTTAATGCACTGGCTATTTCCTGTTGCTGATAATTGAGTACGCTAACCCGGGCCCCGCCAATGGATGCCGACGCCAATAGGTCGTGCACAAAAACAGTCAATGTGTTATCCGTACCTTTTTTGGCTATTACACCCACATTAGATGCCAGCACGTTACGTTTGATCGATTTATTATTATAATACCCATCAGAGCATGGGTCATCACGGTGTTGCCACCACTGATATTCATAATCTTCGTAACTGTAATAATAATCGGATGGATTGTCGTAATATTGATACTCCCGGTCTTCTTCCAGCACTTGCTTTGTTTGGAAAACAGATTCGTCATTTTTTTCTTCTTCTATGCAAGGATACAGCGAATAGGCTTTTCTGAACCGTAAAAAGACAGTATACATGGCGCCGGGTTCAGTCTGTATCATTTTAGCCAGATCAAGGCTGAAGGTGTTCCAGGTGCCAAAGTCGACGGGCTTATCCGGAATTAAGTCCACGCGCTTCTTATAAATAAGTCTTCCAACCCGTTTCAGATTATACGTTTCTGACAGGTCATTTTCCTGAAAGAATTGAGTGAGGTTGGATTCGTATATTTGTACTACAGAAACATCAACAGCACTAAGATTAACTGCTTCAAACGGCAGAATCAGATTCTCTCCGTCGGGAAGAATTACACCCTCATCCACCCAGCGTACATCCGGTTTAACAGATTCAAAACGGACATTCAAGCGGTAGGTTTCGCCTAAAGTAGTTCCTTCCAGACCCCTCAGGTTACCATCAACAACCAACTCCTCGGTATCGGCAATAGTTTCCGCCGGATATACTTTTATGATATTTTGTTCCCTGATCAGATTAAGGGCAGCGCCAGAAGAAAAATAAACCAACCCGTTTATCTCCTGTTTTGGATCAGGAATAGCACTAAACTCAATACGGATATAGGAGTCTGGTTCAGGAAATACATTTACATCGGTAACACGAAAAACACTTCGCCCGGGGAGCATAATCTTTTTGCTCCCCTTGTCACGCAGCCCAATAGGAGCAGTATTCCACTGCAGTGTAAAAAAACTATCTTCCGCTTTTCGGTCCAGATTTTCGATGGTGGCGGTATGGGTTTTCCCATCGGGATGATGGTCCCAGGTCATGGGCATCTTTTGGCCATCATACTGAGCACTAAAACAGGCTGCTATCTTTTCCGGTAAAGCTTTATCAGCAGTAAAAACCGGGATTGCAACAGCAAACACCTCGCCGGATCCAGAGTCATCCAAAATTAATTCACTGTTTCCCAACGACATAGCCTGAGGAATCACATAAAGGATCCATTCCAGCTTTTCATAGGGTTTTTCAACCGCCAAGACTTTTCCCAATTGGAAATACGCGACATAAGACTGTCCGTTTTTCAGGGGTGTTTCCGGAATAAATTCCAGCGTACGCCCGTCAACCCACAATGCCTTTCCTTTAACCGTCGGGGAAAAGGAAAACAACGTCTCCGGTTTCACCGACTCCATTGTTTCCGAAGCGACTTCATTAACCAGCACAACCCGAATAACCCCTTCAGAAGGAAGCATTCCTCCACTGAAGGCACTGATGTATGTAGTAAATCCAGGATCAATGGGCACCGTTTCGGGTTTTCCGGCATCCCGATTCCCGCAGG
Organism: Bacteroidia bacterium; assembly: GCA_009930445.1. Classification (GTDB taxonomy): domain Bacteria; phylum Bacteroidota; class Bacteroidia; order Bacteroidales; family BM520; genus BM520. Next base: position 6,076 of record RZYD01000014.1, read on the forward strand.
AATGAAGAATCAAAGTAATGACTACGGGTAGGAAAAAATTAAATCGAAATTTCATAAAGCATTCTTTTGGTTAACGAGTTTTCACTAACAAAAATAAACATAAAGCATGTATCTTTGTAAAAAAGCAAAAAATGATTCCGCAAGCCTCAAATGAACTATTGATCTATAAAGCGTCGGCCGGATCAGGAAAAACGTTTACTCTGGTAAGTGAATTCCTGAAGCTGGCTCTGCAATCTACCTTTTCGTTTAAACATATTCTTGCTATAACCTTTACCAATAAGGCAGCGAATGAAATGAAGCAACGGATTATCAACAGTTTACGTGAGTTATCTCAACCTGAAATTTATGTTTCATCAGCTATTAATCACTATCTAAGGCCGTTACTGATAACAAAGCTAAATTATACAGATGAGGCACTTAGCCATCAGGCAGAAGAAGTTTTGTCGGCTATTCTCCACAATTACAGTGATCTGGCAGTGATGACCATCGACAGTTTCATGTTAAGAATTCTGAAAACCTTTACTACTGACCTCGATTTGCCGGAAGGGTTTGAAACGGAGACTGACATTAAAAACCTTTATCAGCAGGCGCTTGACAAAGTAATTGCGTCAGTAGGGTTAAAAGATGAATTAACAAAAACTATTTCAGCCTATGTCAATTTTCAAGTGAATGAAAATAAAGCCTGGAATCTTAAGGATACGCTGCTAAAGTATTATGCCGAAAACCTTTCCGGAGAAAACAGAAGCAAAGCCATTTTGGCATTAAATGAGTTGGAAATGAGCTCCTTCCGGGAAGCAATAAAAAAAATGAAAAACGAGGAGAAATTTATTGAGCAATCGATGCAAAATGAGGCCAATAAATTGATAGCGTTGTTATCACAGAATCATATTTCACCCGAAGACCTGCATGGCAAAAGCTTGTCATTTTTCGTCCAAATCAAAAAAATAAAAGACAAAATTCAGCTATTTGCAAATTTTGGCAACAAATATTTAAAAGAGGCCATGGAGGGCAAAATCGCAGGAAAAAATGCTCCTGCTGCAACAAAATGCACTATTGAGGCAATATCAGCAAGTCTTATTGCGCATTTGGAGCAACTGGAAAAGCTCACTCTGGAGTTTAAAGGCCGCTATGCACTTATTCGATCGGCACGAATGAATCTCTATCCGGTTTCCATTTTAAATGAGGTTTTTAAATCGGCAGAAGCCATCCGCAGAGAAAACCGGTTGGTATATGTTGATGATTTTAATGATGCCATAGGTAAAGTAGTACAGAACGAAGCCATTCCTTTTATTTACGAACGTGTTGGTGAATGGTTCCACTACATTATGATTGATGAATTCCAGGATACTTCGCTGACGCAATGGCAGAACCTGGTACCACTGGTAGAGAACGCACTGGCCTCAGGGTACAGCAGCCTGATTGTAGGGGATGGCAAACAGGCCATTTACCGCTGGCGAAATGGCAATGCCCGGCAATTTATGCAGTTGCCCGAGTTACCCGGTTTCCCCGATAACCCACTTACGATGCAGCGTGAACAAACGCTGAAGGCCCATTACCATGCGTATCATCTCGATCGCAATTTTCGCTCGAATGCCCTTATTGTCGGATTCAATAACTGGTTTTTCAATGCGGTAAAAGCCAATCTTCCGGAAAACTACCGGTATTATTACGACCATCAGGAACAAAAATCCGATCCGGAAAAAAGTGGAGGCCGGGTTTTTGTTGAAATTACACCATATACGCAAAAAATGGAGGAATTCCGTGTACGTATTTCCACCCTCGTTGCCGAGGCCATCGAACAAGGGTATAAATACCGCGACATTGCGATTCTATGTCGTACCAATGAAATTGCCTCGGAATTAGCGACTTTTCTTACCAACGAAGGCAAACCCGTAATTGCCGGAGACTATCTGCTAATTTCAGGAGCAGCAAAAGTACAACTCCTGCTGGCCTTAATCCGCTGCCTCGACCAGCCGGATAACAGCGCCGATGCTCTGGCCGTGCTCTATCACCTAAGCAGCATCAATTCAGCGATTGATCCTCCACAGCTTTTCCATTCCCGATTATTTAACAAAACCGACCGCAATGCTGTTTGGGCTATCCTCAACAAATTCTATCCCCGATTGAATAAAAATCCTGAGCGATTGCCCTTATACGACCTGACGGAACATTTTATTGATGTATTTATTCCGCAGGGTCAGCGCGACGGCTATGTACGTCATTTTCTGGATGAAATATTTCGTTTCACAAAAAACGATCCCGCCAGAGCCAACTTTCCGGCCTATTGGGAGCAGCACAAAAAAAAAGCGGCACTCGATGTTCCCGATAGCATCAATGCCTTGCGGGTTTTAACCATACATAAAGCCAAAGGGCTGGAATTTCCCGTAGTAATCCTTCCTGTTCCGAATTCAACATTCAACCTAACCCGGAAGATAATCTGGACAGAAGCACCGAAGGAAATTAAAGATTTAAGCGGTGCAGTAGGGTCACTATTTGTTGATCTTTCGACAAAAGAGAAAATGCAAGGCACGTCCTTACAGACAGTGGAAAAAGATGAAATTGAAAACTCCTGCGTCGACAACGCCAATTTGCTCTATGTGGCCATGACGAGAGCTTCTGAGCAATTATATATAATTTGTTCCAATGAAAGCTACCATGCAAAAGGCACACTGCCCCAGGATATGAAGGAGGGATCTGATATGCTAGTGCATATCATTACAACCCATCCGCAATTCGACAGCGAAAGAAAACAACTTATATTAAATGGCACGAAGACCACACGGCGAATAAAAGAAAGCCCGCTAAAAACGGAAGATCACAGCATTCAACTGCAGGGATATCTGGAATGCAACAATTGGCAAAAACATGTTACGCTCAGTGCCCCTATGCTAAAAAGTATGGAAGGGAGTGAGAGAAATGCAAGGGACACTGGAATCCTAATGCATGGAATCCTGGCACAAATAAAATCTGCAAACGATATAGAAATTGCGCTCCGGAAAACTATAGAACAAGGCATAATCAATAAGGAAGAAGCCACACACCTTCGCGAACGAATCACAAAACTCATCGCCCATCCGGAGTTAAAGGTATTTTTTGACCCAAAGGACAGAATCTTTTGCGAACGTGAAATCCTGACTCCCGATCAAATGGCCTACCGACCCGACCGTGTAGTGCTCCGCAACGGATCAGCGATGGTTGCCGATTATAAAACCGGGAAACCCCAACCCAGCCACCGGCAGCAAATCCAAAATTATGGCAGGCTGTTAACCGCCATGGGATTGGCCGTAAAACGCATGACCCTGATTTATCTTCATGAGAAAGGAATAAATCTTGAAGAGGTGGCAATCGACTGAGGATAAGCCTGGCTTATGTATTTTTATCGTATTTTCTGCAATCGTATGCAAAGCAACAGCGGGTTATTTTTGACGCTTTATATAAGGTATTCTGTCAAAAAAAAGTAAATTTGCCTCAATTATTTTTATACCCGGAAAAAAATTACCCCTGTGTGCTGTTATTCAGTATGTAAAGCGACGCCAACAGGAACAATAAATCCGGTTTGCTGTTGAACAATTTATTGAAAAATATACTATAATTTATTTACGGATATGGAAGAAAAACTGCAAATGCTGACAGAAAAGATCTATTCTGAAGGCATTACAAAAGCGAATGAAGAGGCATCGAAGATAATCGATTCGGCAAAGAAAGAGGCCACCTCGATAATCGCTAAGGCAAATAAAGAAGCAGAACAGATCCTTGCTGAGGCCGATAAAAAAGTGGCGGAACTGCGCAAAAATGTCAACAGTGAGCTGGTGATGAGCAGTAAACAGGCCATCTCAGCCCTGCGTCAGGATCTTGCCACGCTGATTACCGCAAAATCAGCCTCAGAGAGCGTAGCAAAAGCCTTTGATGACGCTGCTTTTGTAAAAAAAGTCCTGAATGAAACCATAAAAGGATGGAATGCCAGTGGCGATGTACGAATTATCCTTCCTGAAAAGGATGCCGCCGGCCTTGATGAATTCATAACAAACAGCCTGAGAAAAACAGTAGACAAGGGAATAACCGTGGAGCACGACGGCGAAATCCATGCCGGATTTAAAGTCAGCCCCGCCGACAATAGCTTCCAGATTAGTTTTACCGATAAAGACTTTGAAGCATTCTTTAAAAATTACATTCGTCCGCGTACGAATGAATTACTTTATGGAGGTAAATAGGTATGGGCCGGAGTTATTATTGCTTAATATCAGGACTTCCGGAGCTTCACCCCGACCAGAGTAAAAAGGTCTTTTCGCTATCTGATTTTAAAACGGAACTGGAGAATCAGTTGCACCCGGACGATTACGCACGGGTCAGTTTGCTTTTTCTTCCCAACGATAACCGGAATCTGCTACAGCTACTACAAAAGAAGGAATTCAACCCTGCCCTTGTGGCCAATTATTCGCAACAGGAGCTGGAAGAAGAATTATCCGAACCGGGGGGATTGAAAAATTACATCTCCTCCTTCCTTTTTCAATTATCGCAGGATGAATCACTTATTGAACATCCAATAAAAATGGAGATTGCACTTACCCAGGCGTATTACGAGCAAGTAACCCAGTGCAAAAATCCATTTCTTTCCCAATGGTTTAATTTTGAACTCACCCTGGGAAATATTCTCACGGCCTTAAACTGTAAAAAGCATGCTATCGATGCGGGAAAACAGCTCATAGGAAGCAATGAATTAACCCATACCCTGGCCAAAAGCGCATCGAAAGACCTGGGTATTGGCGTGGAAGTTCCTGAAGTGGAGAAAATCGTTCAGATTTTTGAATCGGAAGGCATACTGCAGCGTGAAAAATCGTACGACCTGTTTCGCTGGAACTGGCTCGATCAGCATACACTTTTTCATTATTTCAGTATAGAAGTGATTATAAGTTATGTGATTAAGCTGATGATGGTGGAACGATGGATGAACCTGGACAGGCAAACCGGGACAGCAATGTTCGAGCGCCTGATGAACGATATAGAAACGAGTTATCAATTTCCAAAAGAATATACGATTAATGAAGGCAAACGATAAAAAAACAAACGGAGTAGTTACCGGAATCACCTCCAATCTGGTGGTGGTAAAAGTCGACGGGCCTGTTTCCCAGAATGAAATCTGTTTTATCAATCTGGATAAAAGTAACCTGATGGCTGAGGTGATAAAAATTACCGGCGACAAGGTATTTGTGCAGGTTTTCGAGAGTACCCGCGGATTAAAACCCGGTGCGAAGGTTGAATTTCAGGGGCATATGCTGGAAGTAACACTGGGCCCCGGAATTGTATCCCGCAATTACGACGGACTACAGAATGATCTGGATAAGATGGAAGCCACCTTTCTGGTTCGTGGTGAATATACCTTCCCGCTCGACAAAGACAAGGAATGGGAATTTGAGCCCTTGGCCAAAGGCGGAGATAAAGTTGTGGCCGGCACCTGGCTGGGTAGCGTGATGGAAAACCAGATCAACCATAAAATTATGGTTCCGTTCAAAATGACGGAACAGTACACAGTTAAAAGTATTGTTGCCAAAGGGAAGTATAAAATTGAAGATCAAATTGCTGAAGTTGAAGATGAGAAGGGGAAAACGTATTCCATCAGCATGATACAGAAATGGCCTGTAAAACAAGCCATTATGGCTTATAAGGAAAAGCCCCGCCCCTTCCGGGTAATGGAAACCGGAATTCGTGCCATTGACTCGCTAAACCCGATTACCGAAGGGGGAACAGGCTTTATTCCGGGCCCCTTTGGCTGCGGGAAAACCGTTTTACAACATGCTCTTGCCAAACAGGCGGAAGCAGATTTAATTATTATTACAGCCTGTGGCGAACGTGCAAATGAGGTTGTAGAAATCTTTACCGAATTCCCGGAGCTCATCGACCCACGAACGGGCAGAAAGCTTTACGAGCGTACGACCATCGTATGTAATACTTCAAATATGCCGGTTGCTGCCCGTGAAGCTTCCGTGTATACCGGAATGACATTGGCAGAATATTATCGGGCCCAAGGGTTGAAAGTGTTACTTTTGGCTGATTCCACCTCCCGTTGGGCACAGGCGCTGCGTGAAATGTCGAACCGACTCGAAGAGTTACCCGGGCAGGATGCTTTTCCCATGGACCTCTCCGCGACCATCGCCAATTTCTACGCCCGCGCAGGATTTGTGTACCTTAATAATGGGAAGGTTGGCTCCATTACCTTCATCGGCACTGTCTCCCCCGCTGGAGGTAACCTTAAAGAACCCGTGACCGAATCTACCGCCAAAGTAGCGCGCTGCTTCTATGCCTTGAATCAGGACCGCGCTGACTCCAAAAGGTATCCGGCCATCGACCCCATCGACAGCTATTCCAAATACCTCGAATATCCTGAAGCACAAAAATACCTGGCCGAAAACGTGGGTGAAGACTGGGTAGACAAAATCCTCGAGGCAAAAAATCTTCTGCTCCGTGGAAAAGAAGCCAAAGAACAAATTAATATCCTCGGTGACGATGGCGTACCTATCGATTACCATATCCGTTTCTGGCACTCTGAGCTGGTCGACTTTGTAATCCTGCAACAAGATGCCTTTGACGATATCGACTCCTCCTCGTCGATGGAACGACAAAAAACCATGATGGATAAAGTGCTTAACGTTTGCCATCAGGAATTTGAATTTGAATCGTTCGAAGAAGTGAATCCATTTTTCAAAAAAGTGATTAATTCCTTTAAACAGATGAACTATTCCGAATTCAACTCAGAAAAATTCAACAATTTCGAAAAAGAGCTGGAAACAATACTGGCAGAAAGGAGAATGGCCTAATGGAAACACAAGCATTTCAAAAAATATACACAAAAATTACTGCGGTAACCAAAGCAACCTGTACATTACAGGCCAGTGGTGTTGGGAATGAAGAAATGGCATTTGTTGACGGACGAAAAGCACAGGTAGTAAAAATTCAGGGCACTGAGGTCACCTTACAGGTGTTTACCGGAACTGAAGGAATTCCTACCAACGCAGAAGTAGTATTTACGGGAAAACCCCCTACCCTCAAGGTTGGGGAAGAACTGGCCGGACGCTTTTTTGATGCCTATGGAAGCCCGATGGATGGCGGTCCTGAAATCGAAGGCGATGAACGTGAAATTGGAGGCCCTTCCGTAAACCCTGTGCGGCGAATGCAACCTTCCGATTTTATCGCCACCGGAATTGCGGGTATCGACCTGAATAACTCGCTGGTTACCGGGCAAAAAATTCCTTTTTTTGCCGACCCCGACCAACCGTACAACCAGGTGATGGCCACCGTTGCCCTGCGTGCTGAAGCCGACAAGATTATCCTCGGCGGTATGGGCCTTACCAACGACGATTATCTCTATTTTAAAAACGTCTTTGACAATGCCGGGGCACTCGACCGCATCATTAGTTTTGTGAATACTACCGAGAACCCACCCGTAGAGCGCTTGCTGGTGCCGGATATGGCACTGACTGCAGCAGAATATTTCGCCTACGAGAAAAAAGAAAAAGTTCTGGTTTTACTTACCGATATGACCCTGTACTCCGATGCGCTGAGCATCGTGTCAAACCGTATGGATCAAATTCCATCAAAAGACAGTATGCCCGGCTCGCTTTATTCCGATCTGGCAAAGATTTATGAGAAGGCAGCGCAGTTTCCTGAAGGCGGATCCATAACCATCATCGCGGTAACTACCCTTTCGGGTGGCGATATTACCCATGCTGTTCCCGATAACACCGGATATATCACGGAAGGGCAATTGTTCCTGCGGAAGGATTCTGACATCGGGAAGGTAATTGTGGATCCATTCCGCAGCCTTTCACGCCTGAAGCAACTGGTGGTCGGAAAACAAACCCGTGAAGACCACCCGCAGGTAATGAATGCAGCCATCCGCCTCTATGCCGATGCCGCCAATGCCAAGACAAAACTCGAAAACGGCTTCGATCTTTCGGATTACGATGAACGCGCTATGAAATTCGCAAAATCCTATTCCGAAGCCCTTCTGGCAATTGATGTAAATATCAATACGACCCAGATGCTCGAAACCGCATGGACGCTCTTTGCAAAATACTTCACCAAAACTGAAGTTGCCATCCGGCAGGCACTGGTCGATACGTACTGGCCTGAAAACGAAAACTAAGCTATTAACGATTTAACCGTTCATTATGGCCATAAAATTTCAATATAATAAAACCTCGATGCAAGAGCTCAGTAAACAGCTGAAGGTGCGTATCCGGGCTTTACCGACTATAAAAAATAAGGAATCTGCCTTGCGCATGGAGGTAAAAAAAGCCAAGAATGCAGCCGAACAGATGGAAGAACAGTTGCAAGCCAAAATTAAGGAATACGATTATATGGTTAGTTTATGGGGTGAATTTGATCCTGAACTGATCCAAATCAACGAAGTGGTGCTGTCGGTGAAAAAAATTGCCGGCGTAAAAACCCCGGTTCTCGACGATATAAAGTATACGGTACAGGAATTTAGTCTTTTTAATCAGCCCGGATGGTTTTTCGATGGCGTAACCCTGCTTAAAGACCTTTCACGGATCGCGATCGAACGGGAAGTATTTCAGCGAAAAAATGAATTGCTGGATCATGCCCGCAGAAAAACAACCCAAAAAGTAAACCTGTATGAAAAAGTCCAGATTCCCGGATTTGAAAATGCCATCCTCAAAATCAAGCGGTTTCTGGAAGATGAAGAAAACCTCTCCAAGTCGGCACAGAAAATCGTAAAAAACAAACATGCCAGAAAGGAGGAAGCGCAATGATAATTCCAATGAAAAAATATTCCTTACTGGTTTACCATAAGGAATACCATAACTTTTTAACCCGCATTCGCGAACTCGGGGCTGTGCATATTATTGAACAGGAAGGTGCTCTCGACGAAAACAGCGGACTGGAAGACCTGTTGAGCCTGCATAAAAAATATACTCTGGCCATGAAAAATCTTGCCCGGATCAGGGAAGAAGAAAAAACCACAACAAAAACGGATGCAAAGGCCTTACTTCAACAGTATGACGATACCCTGACAGCCACCGAGCAGGCAAAACAGCAAATGCTGCAAAATACCAAAGAAGCAGCGCAATTTGAACCCTGGGGTAATTTCAGCTGGGAAAGTATCGAACGACTGAAAAATTCCGGATACCACATCCGGTTCTTCTCCTGTCCGACCCGAAAACTTCAAAAAAAATGGGAAGAACAGTATAATGTATTTTTTATCAATGAGATAAGCTCAATTGAATACTTCATCACAATCACACAAAATCCTGATTTTTCAATCGATGCCGATGAGATACGACTTCCGGCAAGGTCGCTCAAAACCATCCTGGCAGCGCAGAAAAAACTGGGAACCACAATCGAAAAACACGAACTGGCCCTGAAAGAAATTGCCGCCATTGCCCTACCCGTTTTTCAGGAAGCCAAAAATACCCTTCAGGAGGAAATTGATTTTAAAAAAGTAATCCTGAATACCACACCAGAAGCTGATAATAAGGTAATGGTACTGGAAGCCTGGGTTTCGGAAGAAAAAGAAGAGGCACTGAACCAGTTCCTCGAACAATCAGGCGTTTATTATCAGTTACGCGAGCCCGAACCAACCGACCGGGTACCCGTAAAACTCAAAAACAACCGGTTTGCAAGGCTCTATGAGGTAATTGGAGAATTATACTCCCTGCCTAACTATAACGAACTCGACCTTACTCCCTTCTTTGCTCCATTTTTCATGCTCTTTTTCGGCTTTTGTCTGGGCGATGCAGGGTACGGATTACTATTGATCGCCGCAGCGATAATCATGCGAAATCGGGTGAAACCTGCCATGCGGTCGATTCTAAGCCTGGTTATTTGGCTCGGAATTGCCACGGTTATCATGGGCATAATTGGCGGTACCTTCTTCGGAATGAACCTTATTGAAGCAGAAATCCCATGGCTGAGCAATGCTAAAAAATATATGCTCAACCCTGATAAACTCTTTAACCTCTCCTTGATTATCGGTGGAGTGCAAATCATGTTCGGAATGTTCCTGAAGGTGGCCAACATCACAAAACGAAAAGGATTCCGCTATGCTTACTCCACAATAGGATGGATTATTATGATTCTGGGCGGAGGTACGCTCTATTTGTTAAAAATGCAGGAAATTATTACGCCAGACCTGTTCCGTATTGCCCTGTATGCTGTGTTAGGCCTCAGCGGATTGCTTATCCTGGTATTCAATGATCCGAAACGTAATGTATTCATGAACATTGGATCCGGGTTATGGGAAACGTATAATCAGGTAACCGGTTTACTCGGCGATTTGCTCTCGTACATTCGATTATTTGCCCTGGGAATTTCCAGCGCTGTAATGGGGTTTGTATTCAACGATCTGGCCATGAGCCTCAGTGGAGATATACCGGTTATCAGCCAGCTTGTGATGGTAGTTATATTGTTGATCGGCCATGGGATGAATATCTTCATGTCGGGTCTTGGCTCGATGGTACATCCGATGCGTCTGACCTTTGTGGAATTCTACAAAAATGCCGATTTTCAGGGCGGCGGCAAAAAATATCAACCCTTTAGCAGAGTTAATAAACAATAAATAATAAACGACAATTTTCAACTTAAAAATTAATAGTATGGAACCTATCATTTTAGCTTACATCGGGATCGGAATCATGGTCGGTCTGTCAGGAATTGGTAGTGCATTTGGCGTATCCATGGGGGGCAATGCCGCTATTGGAGCCTTGAAAAAAAATGACGAGGCATTTGGTAACTACCTCGTATTAAGTGCATTACCCGGAACACAGGGACTCTATGGCTTCCTGGGATTTTTCCTTCTTCAAGGGGCTTTGGTACCCGAAATCACCTGGGCACAGTCGGCAGCCGTTTTAGGTGCCGGACTGGCACTCGGAATTGTAGCCCTATTTTCTGCCATTCGTCAGGGGCAGGTTTGTGCCAACGGTATTGCGGGTATTGGTGCAGGATATGATGTATTTGGAAATACCCTTATCCTGGCTGTATTCCCCGAGCTTTATGCCATTGTGGCACTGGCAGCCACATTCATGATTTCGTCGTCCATTCTTTAACACCGAAGGTTATGACAGCAATGAAAGCCCCGGAGGATCCGTTCACCGGGGCTTTTCTGGCTGACCGAAATTTTGTAGTTTGAACCCATAATCCGAAAAAACCTGTGGAAGACTGGACTGACCGTACCAAATTACTTCTGGGCGCTGAAAAGATGAAGCTTTTGAGCGATGCCCATGTATTGGTTGTCGGTCTGGGAGGTGTTGGCGCATGGGCAGCTGAAACCCTGTGCCGGTCAGGGATTGGAGCCCTGACCCTTGTCGATGGTGACACCGTGCATACGACAAACCTAAACCGCCAGCTTCCAGCTACCACCGACACGATTGGAATACCCAAAGTAACGGTGATGGAACAGCGACTTCGGGCTATCAACCCGAAAATAAAACTCACGCCCTGGGTGCAGTACCTGAAAGACGATGCAATTCCTGAGTTGCTCGACGCTGCACCCTACGACTTTGTTGTCGATGCCATTGATACCCTGGCGCCAAAAGTTTTTCTGGCCTTTCAAAGTCTTCAGCGAAACCTCCCGCTGGTATGCTCATTGGGCGCCGGTGGCCGCACCGACCCCACACAAGTCAGGATTTGTGATGTGGCCGATTCCTATAATGATAAACTGGGATTTTATTTCAGAAAACGCCTGCATCGCTTAGGAATTCGCACTGGATTTCCAGTGGTCTTTTCAACGGAGAAACCCTTGGAAAGCGCAGTAATACAAATCGAAAATGAAGAAAACCAGAAATCAGTCAGAGGCACAATTGCCTATATGCCCGCCCTCTTTGGCTTGTATTGTGCCTCCGTTGTAATTCATCGCTTAACTTCCAAAACAGAAATAAAATGAAATATATCGGAGCCCATGTATCTACGGCAGGAGGCTTGCATAACGCGCCTAAAAATGCACATAATATCGGAGCGAAAGCCTTTGCCCTGTTTACAAAAAACCAACGGCAATGGAAAGCAGCCCCCTTGTCAGAGGCCACTATAAATGCCTTTAAAAAGGCTTGCCAAACCTATGGATTTTTGCCGGAATTTATCCTTCCGCACGACAGCTACCTTATCAATCTGGGGCATCCGGAAAAAGAAGGATTACAAAAATCGAGAGAAGCCTTCGTGGATGAGATGCAACGCTGTGAGCAGCTTGGGCTCAGCATGCTCAATTTCCATCCGGGGAGCCATTTGAACAAAATTTCGGTATCCGAATGCCTGAAACGAATTGGTGAATCGGTAAATATTGCGCTTGAAAACAGCCGGGGCGTAACTGCGGTAATAGAAAATACAGCCGGACAGGGGAGCAATTTAGGATACACATTTGAGCAAATTGCAGAGATTCTTTTTTATATCGAGGATAAATCACGGGCTGGTGTGTGTATTGATACCTGCCATGCCTATTCGGCCGGATACGATCTTCTAACCCCGGAAGGATACCGTGAAACCTTCCGGCAATTGGATGCGGTCATCGGGAAAAAATACCTCAGGGGAATTCATCTTAACGACTCAAAAAAAGATTTTGGGAGCCATGTCGACCGCCATGAGCGAATCGGGGAAGGCACCTTAGGGCCTGAAGTTTTTCTCCGCATGATGAAAGACCCGCTATTGGATGAAATTCCGATAATTCTGGAAACACCAGACGAAAATCACTGGGCAGAAGAAATCAGTCTTCTATACAGCTGGGTATAAAATCCGGCCTATCCCTGACAAGAAATTTGTCCGTTACAACGGCCGATCAGGCAAGCAGGTGAAACACTCAGCAGGAGGATTTCACATGATTGGTGGCGGCATTATAAATAACAAAATCATTGACTTCTACCCCCAGACGCTCAGCCATGACCCTGCATTTGGCCATGAGTAAAAAATAGATTCGCGGATCTTTCAGGTCGATGAGCCCTTCCAGGTTGCCCTGACCTTTGGAAATAATCAGATCAGCAGCCTGAAAATGATCCCGAAAGCTCTGTGAAGACTGCGAAAGCAAGGTTGTAGGAGCATCGAGGCCACTGGAAATAACTTGCGCTACATCCTGCATCCTGACTTCATGGGCATCCTTGAGGGTAACATCGTTAAGCGTAGGGCCACCCCGTGTAACAAAAGTCAGATCAGGATGCTGCATGGTGGCGATCAGCAATTTATCAAAAACAATTTCACCGGCATTATCGCCCAAATAGAGAATTTTTCGGGCCGACTGTACACGATCGGCAAGTGCGTTGGAGCAATCGATTCCCAATTTGGCATGCATTACCTTTTCGATGGTTTTACGAAGGTTGAACGTATTGGCAGCCCCATAATCCATGATATTACCAGCAATTGCAAGGCGGACGGCCATAGCAAAAGGATTTTTAGTGCTTTTCACCGCCTCCTTCCAATAATCGGCAATCGATAGTGCGAGGTTATTGGAATCGCATTTCTCGCGCAAATAGAAATCTTCTATTCCACTTATAGTTTTCAGCTTTTTCTGAAGGATTACCTGCATTTCGGGCGCAGAAAAACGGGAACAGGCAGGGGTAGTCTCATCAAAATAATGCCAAAACTCCATTTTTTGCTCGTCAGAAAGCGAATACTTCTCCAGCAGTCGGGCGAAAGAAGCCTGAAAACAATCGATACAACGGATATCCATAGGCTACGGCCGACGACCACCCCACATTCCGAATCCAAACCCACGGCCCGGCCCCATTCCTCTTCCACGGCCGAAACCACCACGTCGGTACGCCATACCCCAACCCGGAGTTACAGCGTTGGTATCCAAATTTTCCTGTGGTGCTCCTTCTTTTGGTTGAACACCTGCACAGCGGCCCATTTTCCGGCCGGTCATTGCACCTTGGCCTGTAGGGCCTGTTTGATCAAATCGAGGCATACATTTACATTTTATGCGGTATTCCGCAGTTATTACTCTTTATTATACTGTTTTCGTTCTCCGCGGCCTTGTCCGCCGCCGGATTTACGTTTTTTTCCCTCTCCTTTTCCAAGAAGCCGGAGTTTTTCATCATCCGGGATATCACTGCCGATACCCAGTCGGCGCCCGGTTTTTGGCCCTTTCCCTTCGGGCCCGGTACCATTCATTCTAGGCATATTACCTCCTTTTTTTATTCACGAGTCATTCGGGCTCCACAATGCGCACAAACCTGCTGACTACACGGAACTCCCGGACGGTGGGGCATTACTGCACCACAACCGGGGCAAACACATTGATCACTGCGCATCACCACATTTCCGCCGGTGATATCGACCGGTAGGCCTTCGACCAGCGCCTGTGCCATTTTAAAGCGGGCGCTGGTACAAATCCGGGTAAAAGTTGGCCGTGACACCTGCATACGTGCGGCTGCCGATTCATGATTCAGCCCTTCGTAGTCGCATAACCGTAGTGCCTCATACTCTTCCAGCATCAGGACGATGGCGGCATTGTGGCCTCTGCCATGTGTTCTTCTTCCGCCCAGCGGCCGCATCCCGGAGATACCGGGGTTTGCGGCAACGTAACGTGCTCTGTGGGGCCTTGGACTCATAATTTCAAACTATCGTTCATAACAATTCACAAAGGTAATGAACTATTGTTCATAAAAGCAAGGGATTCAAAAAAAAAATTTTCATACGATCTACTCACCCGGAAAACGACCAAAACGGGGCAAAAAAAAGCAATTTTGATGATTTTTTTGTGTTATTTTTTGATTTGTATAGAATTTGTATAGATTATTTTTACCAAATTTTTACGAGTAATAAAAAATAAT
>RZYD01000221.1 GCA_009930445.1 Bacteroidia bacterium
GTTAAGAGTTTAATATCTTTGATATCAATTGTTTGCAGGGTGTGATCCTCGGTGCCACCCTTTAAAAGGGTTTAAATACTTTTAAAGGGTAACCCCCTGATTTGTATCCAATATGTTATATTTTGTAATCAATTAGTTTGGCAACCTATCGAATTGGATATATATCAGAAAGCGTGAACCTGAAAATGAAGTGCAAAGCTTGTGTCAATAACAAGAAAATCAGAAGAGCTTAAAAGACAACTGACGCCGGAGAGGCCTCATAGGTTACCCTGATTGCCAAACAAGAAAGGGATGAATCATGTCGCTGTTAATGATTATACCAGGGTAAGGTTGTTATTATGCTGTTGTATTATAATGTGTTTCTGTATTACTTTTGTGAAAAAGAAAAAATGCACCGTATCCATTCCCGGTTTATTAAGCCTGACATGAAAATGTCGGAGTTAATAAATGAAAATTATTACTTGTTGCTGGCTCTTCAGCATTTTTCAATCGATTTTGTGGTGGCCGATAAAACGGTACAACAAATTTGTGCCGAAAACACGATCCATACCGATACTTTTCTTGTTATTGCCAACCTTTACAACGGTTTTCATCCTTCAATCCAAAACCTGGAAGGGAGCGAACCCATAAAAACCCTGATTCAGTTTTTGCAAAACAGTCACCGTTTTTATAAATCAGATATTTATCCGGAAATAAAGACCTATATCCACCAATTACAGGCTAACCACGACTCAACGGATATTCATTTGATAGAGCATTTTTTTTATGAATATTTTACAGAGGTTGTAGAACATCTTGATTATGAGGATGATATTGCTTTCCCTTATTTTTGTAATTTGATTGGAGACCGTGCGAATACTTCAAAAGCAGCTTTTTCGGTGAATGAATACCGTGAGCATCATTCTGATATTGAGACAAAACTTGCCGATTTGAAAAATTTATTGTTGAAGTATATTCCAATGGAAAAGGACTATCCTTTGCGAAGAAAATTTCTTTTCCGATTGTTTGAGCTGGAATTCGACCTTCATATTCACTCCCTCATAGAAGAGACCATTTTACTTCCTCTGGTTGATCACATTGAAAAACAACGCCGGGATGTATAAATGTAAAATGGATATTGCGCTTATCGACTCCTCTGAAATTATCTATAAAGGGCTTACTTCTTTATTGATAGATCCTGAAATACAGTATACTGTTTATTTTTTGGAAGGAATTGAAGCATTGGAAAATATTCGGCCTGCTCCTGATTTTCGGGTTGTGATTATTAATCCGACATGGATACAAAATCGATTAACAGAGTTTGTCCGGATAAAAAGAAAATACCCGCGGATAAAATGGATTGGATTGATTTATTCTTATTTCGATAAGGATCTGCTTATTAAGCTGGATGACACCATGGAACTATCTGATCCAGTGGATTGCCTCTTAAAAAAACTGAAAAAATATTGTACCCGCAATACCATGCCTGTCAACGCTCAGGAACACCTGAGCGACCGTGAAACGGATGTACTGATTCATCTTGTCAATGGGCTTTCCAATAAAGAGATTGCCGACCGTTTGAATATAAGTATTCATACAGTTATCAGTCATCGAAAAAATATCATTGAAAAAACGGGCATTAAAAGCCTTTCCGGTTTAACCATTTATGCCATCTCAAAAAAAATTATTTCCTTTGATGCTGAGTAATCTTTCCGGATAATCCTGGTTCCCATTATCTGCAAAGTGATAGTGGAAATCGCATCATTTAGGGATTTTTTCTAGAGAATATCACCATAATCCGGTATTTCTCCCCTTCGGGTTACAGGATATCTTTGCCCGAAAATTAATTCATAGAAACGAAACCGGATGAATCGACCTGGCTTGCGGAAAAACATCAGGCCTCAAAAAAATTAGCAAACAGGGCGTTTATCTGACCGAAATTTTAAAACAAAACCCATGAAAAGAATCTTGTTTATTTTATTGGCATTTCAGTTTTCGTTTGTTGTGGCACAGGAAAAGACAGATGCCATGCTTTTTGGTGATGTTAAATCAGTCACTACAGGCGAACACCTCCCGTATGTTACACTGCAATTGACCGGGACGCATTTAGGAACAACCACCGATGGTTCAGGGCATTATAAGCTTGCGAACCTCCCTGTGGGCCGTTGCCTTATTCTTGCCTCCTCCTTGGGATATAAAACCAAGGAGGTGGAGGTTTTTATGGAACGAAACAAAGCTACTGAGCTATTTATTGAGCTGGAAGAGGATATCCTGAATCTGGAACAGGTTGTGGTTACTGCCACCCGCAGCACCCATTTTATTAAGGATGTTCCGGTGCGCACTGAGGTACTGACCGCCAAAGCTATTGAAAACAAAAATGCAGGGAATATCTACCAGGCGTTGGAGGGAATTCCCGGAGTACGGGTTGAGAACCAGTGTCAGTATTGTAATTTTACTATGATTCGTATGCAGGGTTTGGGGGCTGAACACACGCAGATACTAATTAACGGTCAACCCATGTACTCCGGTCTGGCCGGAGTGTATGGCCTTCAACAACTTAGTACGATGGATGTGGGGAGAATAGAAATTGTTAAAGGCGCCGGATCTGCACTTTATGGAAGTGGAGCCGTTGCCGGTGCTATTAATATCGTCACTAAAGAACCATCGTTTATTCCTGAAACAAATGTGGAAATTCAGGTTGGAAACCATGGAACTAACCGCTATAAGGTTTCGTCTTCCATGCGCAATGAAAAAGGAAATGCCGGACTTACGCTGTTTGCCCTTCAACAAACGGAAAACGCAATTGATGAAACTGGTTCTGGCCTTACCCACGAAGAGGTTCGTAACCCGGATGGTATTTCTGATCGGGTAGCTACTCATCTTACCAATGCCGGATTTAGCTTTTTTGTCAAGGATGCATTAATTAAAAATGATGCCTTTGTGCTGCGGGGAAAGTCGGTGTTTGAAACCCGGGAAGGTGGAACATTAACGGATGATTATTATAAAAATCCTTTCACTGAGGGTACTGAAAATATTACTACCAGCCGGTATGAAGCCGAAATGAATTATACGGTTAAATTGCCTTTAAATTCGGAGATACGATGCTCTTTCGGTTACGTAAATCATAACCGTACAGCAACAAATGATAGTTTTTTGTCGGATTATCTCGACACACACAACGATAGTACCCCTGATCTGCGCATGATGCGTCCCTATCTGGCCTCCGAAAACTCACTATCTTCTACGTTATCGTATACCAGAAATTCGCAAAAACATGCTGTTATTATTGGGGTACAGGGGTTTTATGATAAATTGCTGGAGTCAGGGATGTATGTAGTCGTGGAGGAGGAAAATGTTGATTTTGGAAAACCCTACTCTTCGTTGGCAGATAAATCGGCGATTGAATTTGGGGTTTTTGTGCAGGACGAATGGACTGTTTCGGAAAAGCTCATGGTTGTTCCCGGGGTAAGGCTCGATTACCATCGTTCAGGAGAACATTACACTGCCACCTCCGAAGTATTTGCCGGCGATGGGGTCCCGGAAACCGAATTTCTTAGCACTGCCCTGAATCCACGTATTGCCGTTAAATACGATCTTTCTAATAATATCACCCTTAGAGCCAATGCTGGTACTGGTTTTCGCGCCCCCTATGGCTTCTCTGAAGACCTGCACCTGTGCAGTGGTTCGCCCCGTGTATGGAAATCTTCCGGACTTCAACCAGAAAAATCCAGAAGTTATAACCTCTCTGCCGATTATTATGGAGAAAATATTCGTGTTAGCGGGAATCTGTTTTATACGGTACTACGCGATAAAATTGGCTTTACAGGCGCTGATCCTGATGTAGCCGCTATGGGATACGATTATCAGTGGAGGAATATTGATGATGCGTTTGTTCAGGGAATTGAGCTTTCAGTGATAACAGGTCCGGTAAAAAACCTAAACCTTGGATTTGATGTAACCTTTAATCGGGGCAGGTACCGTAACGTTAGGGAGGATTGGATGGAGACGGCTTATGAAGAGATTAGCCGGTATATCTCCCGGTTCCCGGCGACTACAGGAAATTTGATGGTTGAATACACCCCGCGTTCATGGAGTTTCACCCTTACAGGAAGCTATCAGGGGTTAATGTATATCGATTATTATAATGAAGATATTGATCCGCTGACCGGCGACCAGTCGCGTATAAAGAAAACGGATCCATACCTGCTTTTTAATGCCCGTGCAGCAAAAACGCTTGGCAATATCAAGCTATCGGCAGGTATCAATAATATTTTTAATTACACGCAGGACGAACGCCATCTGAATGATGCTGCATTTATGTACGCACCGGTTTATGGCACACTGTTTTATGGCAGTATCTCCATGGCAATAAGGCATTGATTGTTGTACATAGTGTAGCAGAAAATAATAATAATGGTTTGTTTTTAGTTATTGCTGCAGTTTCTTTGGTTTCATGGATAACCGGGGGAGTAGCATATCGGGGCAGTTTTTTCTGAAAAGCACTTCAGAAAAGGCTGCCCTTGTTGTTAATGGATCATTTTGTGCAATAAATAAGCCCGAACCTCACAGGAGATCCGGGCAGGAAAGCGACAGGTTAACGGGTTTGTGACTACAAAACCACGTTAAAATTTTCCAAACTTTATGGCAAAATAGCCGGAAAAGTTACGTAATGCACCTTTCCCAATGGGAACGTTCAGGCCATTTATTG
>RZYD01000222.1 GCA_009930445.1 Bacteroidia bacterium
GCCATGTTTCAACGAATCGGGCAGTAAAACAGAACCCTTGGCAGCAATAATCGTATCATCGGGGTAATACTCCTTTACGGTAACCTGGGCCTTGGCGCCTAAAGTCGAAAGCAGGGTTGCAGAAAGGAAGAGAAGAAAAACTTTCATTGCTTTCATATTCTTGCAAGATAGCATCATTAAAAGAGTTTACTACATATGTATTTAAAACGGTTCAAAAATAACAAAAAGCCACGATCACAAACCGGAAACTGAAAATTGTATCTTTGTAGTGCAATGGATCGTTATCCGATAAAAATACTTCTCGCCTTTGGTGAAACCTTCCGGGGCAACATGGAATTGCACCGCTGGTTGCTTGAGAACGGCTACCCTGAGCTTAGCGCCTTATCGAGTTGCATACGTGGCGACATGGAGGCCTTTAACTGGTTGTTAAAGAACGGTTACACTGAATTTGCTGCGCTCGACAGTGCTATTGACAGGAAACCGGAAGCGAGCGTATGGCTGGCAAAAAACGGTTTCGATACACTGGTAATATTTGCGGATGCCTGCAACATGAAGCCTGAAGCAGCGCAATGGCTCAAAGAGAGAAACCTGGAAATACTAATTTATTTGGCTGATCGCATCAACGAATTCCGGAATAATCAATATTTTGATTACCACAAGAAAAAGTTTTAACGGATCATATCGGTACCTTGGAACGACTATCCGCATTTACTGTACCCACATTCCTTGCAAATCAGGCAGCCTTCCTTAAATTCGAGCGTTCCTTTTTGGCCACAATAGGGGCATTCTTCCTCTGGCACGCGGGTTCCGTCCTTAATATATTTTTTCAAAGCACGAACCACTCCATTTTTCCAGGTATTGATAGAATCGCTGTCGAGTGTAAGATTCTGGATCAGATCCACGGCAAAGGGCAACGGCATTCCATGGCGTAAAATTCCCGAAATCAAACGGGCATAATTCCAGTATTCTTTATTAAAGGAACGGGAAAGCCCTTCCATCGTTACGCGATAGTCTTGTTTATCGGTATAAATAAAATCATAACGGGCATGTTTACGATTATCCTCACGGACTTTATTCACCCATCCCTTTTCGACCCAGGGCGGCATAAAGAAATCATCGGCGAGTCCGGTAAATACTTCGTAAGGTTTTCCATCCATCAAGCCTACCACCGCGATCCATTTTTCATAATCATTCTGAAAACGGACGATTTCAGCTTCAAGCACTTTAGGCCGGGGGGGCGCTTTGGTTTCACGGAAAACTGTTTCGTCTTCTGCTTTTTCTTTTGATTTATCAATAAGCACACCGCTGCGGCTTCCGTCGCGATAGATCGTCATTCCCTTGCATCCATATTCCCAGGCAGTTTGATAAATTTCACTCACTAATTCCTCGGAGGTATTTTCAGGAATATTCACGGTAACTGAGATACTATGGTCGACCCATTTTTGGATAGCACCTTGCATTTTCACCTTAGCCACCCAGTCGATATCGTTTGCTGTAGACTTGTAGTAGGGTGATTTCGCGATTATTTTCTCCAGATCCTGGTCCGACATATTACGGACTTCATCGACGTTGTAGTTATTTACTTCGAGCCAGATTAAAAATTTATGATGAAATACGCGGTATTCTTCCCATGTATCGCCCATATCATCGATAAAGGTAACCTTAACATTATGGTCGTTGGGGTTTACTTTTCTCCGACGTGTGTAAGAGACCATGAAGGCGGGTTCAATTCCGGAGGTCGTTTGTGTGCAGATGCTGACAGATCCGGTGGGAGCGATGGTCAGCATAGCGATATTACGGCGGCCATGCAACTTCATATCTTCGAGTAT
Organism: Bacteroidia bacterium; assembly: GCA_009930445.1. Taxonomy (GTDB): domain Bacteria; phylum Bacteroidota; class Bacteroidia; order Bacteroidales; family BM520; genus BM520. The sequence goes on from RZYD01000222.1 coordinate 1,830, forward strand.
CGTCGGGTCATTTTCGCCGATTCGCTGTAGCATGGGGTTATTTTTTTCTTTTTCAAAATTAAAGATAGGAAAGGCACCTCTTTGTGCTGCGAGATTAACCGAAGCGCGATAAGCTTCCGTTGCAAGCATTTTATGGACATCAGCAGAAAATTCGATGGCAAGTTCAGAACCGTAGTTATAATTTAAGGCAGCCAGCATATCACCTTCAGCGGTGATACCAATACCTGTGCGCCGACCCTGCAAACTTTTCTCCCGGATATTCTCCCAAAGTTTTCTTTCGATCCGTTTTGTTTCGGGGTCTTCAGGGTCGTCATTAATTTTTTTCAGGATAGCTTCTACTTTTTCAATCTCCAGATCTACGATATCATCCATAATCCGTTGAACATAATGCACATGCTGAATAAACCTTGAGGTATTAAATGTAGCATGCGGGGTAAAGGGATGATCGACATAGGAATAAAGGTTTAGTGCAATCAACCGGCAGCTGTCGTAGGGGCATAACGGAATTTCACCACAAGGGTTGGTCGACACGGTATTAAAACCATAATCCGAATAGCAGTCAGGAAGAGATTCGCGGATAACCGTATCCCAGAACAGGACGCCGGGTTCAGCGGAAGCCCAGGCATTTTTAATAATTTTATTCCAAAGGGCACGGGCTTCAATTTCGCGTGTTATTATGGGGTTATCGGAGTCAACAGGAAACTGCTGAATAAAAGTTTTATTATTTTTTACGGCTTCCATGAACGCATCGGTTAATTTCACGGAAATATTAGCGCCTGTAACTTTACCCTGTGTCAGTTTAGCATCGATAAAGCGTTCGGCATCCGGATGTTTCACACTAATACTAAGCATCAAGGCGCCGCGTCGACCATCCTGAGCCACTTCCCGGGTAGAATTAGAGTAGCGCTCCATAAAAGGCACGACCCCGGTGGAAGTAAGTGCGGTATTTTTCACAGGACTTCCTGTAGGCCGGATATGGCTCAGGTCGTGGCCTACGCCACCACGTCGTTTCATCAACTGAACCTGTTCCTGATCGATTTTCATGATACCGCCATACGAATCAGAAGCGCCTGAATTACCAATAACGAAGCAGTTGGAGAGGGAAGAAGTCTGAAACGGATTCCCTATGCCTGCCATTGGGCTACCGGCAGGAATAATATATTTAAAATCCTTCAACAATTCATAAATCAACGTTTCATTTAGTGGATTCGGGTAATTTCTTTCGATGCGGGCAATCTCAGAAGCGATGCGGTGGTGCATTTCATCCGGAGTTTTTTCATAAAGATGCCCTTCGCTATCTTTTAATGCATATTTATTGGCCCAAACATTAGCAGCCAATTCATCGCCTTTAAAATAATGGCGTGATTCCGAGGTAGCCTCTTCATAAGTTGTTCTTTGAAGAGGCTTTTTCTGTGCGCTTTCTGATTCCTGTGCGATATTTTGTTCCTTCTGCATATCGTTCGACTCCGTATTCCTGTTTTCTCCTTTCAACCCATCGTTTTCTTCACTGCCTTGACGAACATTGAGTACTGCGCTATATAAATCCTTTGTGCCTGTATCCGGTGTCTCAGCTTCCAAGGCCCTTTCGGTAAGCTGTGAGAAGAGATCTTCGGTATAGACCATACGGTTTTCACTCATAAATCAGGGTTATTTAAAGGTTGATGAAACTTTATTTTGATTAACTGTTTTCTTTTGTAAAAACAACCTATTATGTTGTTGTAAAATACGAAAAGGACCATTTCCGTTGAACGAAGATACAATGAATGACAATGCACAACGATGAACATTTATTAACAAAAATCCAGATTTTGCCCGTAAGTATTTGAGATGAAAATCAATACCCATTGAATAAGTATTTCAACGCTTATTTTTCTATAAAGTTCCTAATAAGTTTAGGGTAAAAATGGTTCGTATAGAGAAAGTTATTAACTGTTAATTGTTAATTATCAAATATTTATATATTAGAAATCCAAGCCTAATCCGAAATACCACTGAGCAGGCTGTATTTCCCAGTCATGGACACCCCAGCTGCAATCGAGGCGCAAGAAATAGCCAAGCAGCCGAGTTCGGAAACCAATTCCATACCCGGCCACAAAAGGTTCCTTTTGAACATCGACTACAACCCGAATCATTCCACTTTCATGGATTTCGCGATAAAGTGCATTTTCTTCCGAGTAAGGGCTCAAGCCGGTCCAGGCCGTTCCCACATCAGCAAACCCAACCAATTGAAAACTATTTAGAAATTCAGAGTTCAACGGACGGTTAAAAAAATACCGAAAAAGAGGCCATCGGAGTTCTGAGTTGAGTAATACAAAAGAATTTCCATTGCGGATATTCTGTTTAAACCCATGCATATTGGTAGCCAAGGTCTGGTAGGCATAATTCATATTTTGGTCAATGGGTGTATTGTTATCAAAGGAAGCACCGATCCAGGTGTCAACGCCACCCATATAGTATATCAGGCGGTCGGAACCCAACGAAGTAGAGGCGGCAAAACGATTTGCCCAGATCAGTGTTCTGTGTAGCCGGTTGTAATGCCGGTAATCCATTCCCAATACAATCAGGTTATGCGGATCACGACTAGCCAGTTGGTAGTACTCACCAAAAAGCTTATAACGGATTCCCACGGGAATGTTGGGTGATAACTCATAGCTGTTATCAAACACCAACTCGCCTTTAATACCCGCCCAATTTCGGTTCATTGTTGGTTGAATCAGGTTATAAGGATCAGTGGCGAGATAAACTGTTTTGTCGTTACGTAAGATGCCGGTTGCTGCTACATACATCACTCGGTTAAGCGAATAGCTTAGTTTGTAAAGCAATTCATGATTTCTCAACTTGCCCCAA
>RZYD01000223.1 GCA_009930445.1 Bacteroidia bacterium
GAAGGGGAGGGTGGCACGTTGTGCAAAGCCCAATACTTCAGACCACGATTACCAATGCCCGACTTCAGCAACGTGGTTTTGTGCCGTTAGCAGTTATTTACGAAAAGTATAGCCATGTTTAGCGAACCGCCGTATACCGGCCGGTACGTACGGTGGTGTGAGAGGGTGGAGATACGAAAATCTTTTCGTATCTTGCTCTACTCGATTAGCGGTCATTGAACAAAGCGGTCGGGCAACAAAAATAGACTGAAAAAAATTTTAACTTTAGACTGGTAATTTCAGACTATAAGAAATTGTAATATGAGTAAGGAAAAAATATCCATACGTTTTTTTGATGACCGTGAAGTGCGTGCGGTTTGGGATGAGCAAAATGACAAATGGTGGTTTAGCGTTTTGGATATTGTTACTGTTCTTAATGACCAGAATGATTACACTAAAACTCGAAACTATTGGAAATATCTAAAAGCCAAATTGAAGAAAGAAAATAATGAGTTGGTTAGTGCCACTACCCAACTGAAACTTTTAGCAAGTGACGGTAAAAGATATTTAACTGACATGTTGGATTTTAATGGTATAATTGCTTTAGGAAAAGAATTTCCGAGTAAAAAAGCCAACCGATTTATAGAATGGTTTACAAACAGCGATGAAAGCATTGACGGAAAAAGCAAAACCAAAGCTTATGCTTTATTTGAAAGTTCATTTATTGATAGTATCGAAGTTGGTACGACTAAAGGATTACAGCAGATACACGGTTACTTATTTGGTGGACTATATGATTTTGCCGGACAAATAAGACAAAAAAACATATCCAAAGGAGGCTTTCAGTTTGCCGTATCACACTTTTTAGAGGATACATTAAAGCAGATTGAATCAATGCCAGAAACAACATTTGAAGAAATTGTTGATAAATATGTAGAAATGAATATAGCTCATCCTTTTATGGAGGGTAATGGTAGATGTGCACGAATATGGCTGGACTTAATGCTTAAAAAGAATCTTAAAAAATGTGTAGATTGGAGCAAAATAAGCAAACAGAATTATATGAATTCGATGATGTTAAGTCCAACTAAAAGTGATGTTCTGAAAATACTTCTGAAAAATGCACTCACTACAAAAATAAATGACCGAGAAATGTTTATGAAAGGTATTGACTACTCATATTACTACGAAGAAAATGATTAAAAAATGGACAGATAATAATGAATCAAAAACAACGAACCGCCAATCGAGTAGCTTGCCGCTAGGCCAGTGACCTAGCGGAGAAGCTCTCACACCACCGTACGTACGGGTCTTCCCGATAATATCGGGAGCGGTTCTCTAAATCATGGGGAATAGCGAATTTCTGTAATGAGATGTTTCTAAGCTGCTGTTAAGTTCTGATAAAGACATGTAACCTCTTAACTTTAACCTCTTTATCGTGACAGTTGTACCAAGTCCCGCATAGCTACCGGGAGGACTTTGAGCTACAGCCCAGCCTCCTTTCCGATAGCTATACGGAACTCGTCCTGCTCCATGCATAGGCCATCGAGGGCTCCACGCCATGTCGAATCAAACTGCATCTTTTCTTCCCGGGTTTCTTCTCCCGATATCATTGCCGCGATCCAAATACAATAGCGCAGACGGTTTCTTAACCATCCGTCGATTTCAACAAGTTTCTGTTGGATACTGGCAATCGCAAGTGGCATTTTTTTGGCAAATTCCGCAATGGCAAGACCATCCTGCTTTGTATGTTTGCTTGTTATCACATCATACGCCACACACTCTTCGCCGGCAATGCCAATCCATTCGACCCAAGTTGGGATGAATACTTCTTCAATAGAAAAGTTTGCCGCGATGTACACTAAATATTCGTATATTGCCGGATGGTTTAAGCCGCCTTATGAGAGCCTGAGCCGGTTGAGTCGAAAGATTCAAGTCCGGTTCTTCGGGGACAAGAGCGGAGTAATCCGCCTGAGTTACCCGGCAAGACATGCAACTTTTAAAAATCAACAGCTATAATGTGCAGGACTTATAACATGATTGGTTCGCTTACGACTTTAAAAGCACATTTGAATGATCGCAACATTCATGACTTCAAATCTTTAAAAGAAGTAATTGATTTTCAGAACTCTTACACGACTTACCGACAAAATTTAATTGCTAATCATGAAAATTTAATTGAGCAAGAGAAAAAAATCCTCAAAGATGAATTACTACAATTAGACTCAACTATTGAAATACAAAAAAATCATTCAGAACAAAGATTGACAAATGAAATTGAGAGACTGAAACAGCTATTGAACTATGCGACAGAAATTCGTCCTTCAAATTTATTTCAGAAACTAAAAAGTATTTTTAGATTATGGTATTTCAAGTGGCAACTCAGCTATAAGGAACGCAATTTTGATTTAGAAGTTTTAAAGTCAATTAATAATCTTGTTTCTATTCGTCAAGTCAAGGACAGACGCTATCAATTCATAGCTTTACAATTTAATAGTGCTGTGGAACAAAGCGCTCAAAAAGATTTGTCGGAAATAGAAAGGAAAAAATCAGTTATTGATAAATTAAGCAGTTTCATTTACGGTGCATTAGGCGAACAAAAAGTTGTAAGGACATTAAATACTTTGTCAGACGAGTTTTTTTTGATTAATGACTTTGCTGTTTCTTTTTGTCCTGCAATTTACAATAGACAAGAGAATGATTACATAAAATCAATTCAAATTGACCATTTACTCGTAGCACCATCTGGTATATTCCTAATCGAGACAAAGAATTGGAGTGAAAAGTCATTAGAGAGTTTAAGCTTACGTTCACCAGTTCAGCAAATTAAAAGAACAAGTTATGTATTATTTAAATTGCTTAACAATGCAATGAGCAACTTTCAGCTACGTTTAGAAAAACATCATTGGGGGGACAAAAAAATAGCAATTAAGAACCTCATTGTTTTTACTAATACCAAACCAAAAGAAGAGTTTCAATATGTAAAGATTTTGACATTAAAAGAGCTACTTGGTTACATAAACTATTTTAAACCAACTTTTTCAAGTATGGAGACACAACGAATTGCTGACTTTTTGATAAGATTAAATGACCAAAAAACAATCGTAACAAAATGAAAAAAAGAGTTATCCTGATATATTTTAAGCCTATAAACAGCTCAAAATATGTATCGGAGATAACTTTGATTAACTTAGTACACACTTATGAAAAAAGATGATTTTTAAACAGCGAATTTTTGAAGCAGTTTAAGTCAGGCGAAGCGTTAAATGAGTTTCTTGTCCACGCATAGGCTATTTGAGCTCTACTCCACCAAATGCATAGAAGAGGAGCGAATTTGAATGCATATTTGAACAGCGCTGCGAGAGTGGGCAGGCTGCACTCAGCTGTTCATATTCTTATTCGTTAGTCGCTATTTAAACAAAAAAACTGATACCCTTGCCAACAAATTGTTCCAGGATTATATCTATTGAAAACAAATTTGTATTTTTAACCTTTTCATTCGCCCGCTAAGTTAGTTTTGGGGCAACAACGTCTGATGGTTTCGAAAAATAATCAATGCATAAATAGTTAATGAGCCCAGAAATGATATTACCTGATGAAATTGCACATCGGACGGAATACAAAAGAAAATTTACTTTGTGCGAAATGTATCGTGCCTTTATTCTGATACCAAGTGCTGCGGCTAAAATGATGGATAACAAAAGGAAAAAATTAATCGACAAACATTTTGTTGAGCGATTACAATTGGCGGTAACTGAAGTAAACGGTTGTGCTGCATGTTCCTATGCCCATACCTATCTAGCCTTAAAACAAGGAATGAGTAGTGAAGAGATCTTTAGTTTTTTAAGCGGTGACAAAACATTTATCCATCAGCAGGAAGCAAAAGCAATAGTTTTTGCTCAGCATTATGCGGATACCAGAGGTTTTCCTCAAAAAGATGCATTTGACGCTTTCGTCAATGAATATGGAATTCAAAAGGGAAATGTTATTCTGGGTGCAATACAATTGATGCATGCAGGAAATATTTATGGTATACCTTACAGTGCGCTAATATCGCGACTGAAAGGAAAGCCCTATACCGACAGTTCCCTGATTTACGAATTGGGAATGCATTTAGGGGGGGTAATTTTATTTCCCATTGCTTTTATTGAAGGCAGTATCAGAATGATTTTGGGCTTTTCTAAAATTCGATTGGATACCCGTACGACTATGGAATAGATTTTTTACAGATGGATAAAACGCGAATACGCATTGTTGTGTGTAAATTGGCCTGAAAGTAGTTCGCCCGTCCATCCTGACGAGAAGGTTTACTGATAATATGTCGAAGTAAAATTTATAATTATGTCAGAATACATAAATAACGCAGAAAAAAGACGCAATGACCTAATGGCTTTTTCAATGGGAATGATGAACGGGGAAGACGGAAAAGTTTTAATGGAGAAATACAAAGAGGCCATTGAAAATGTCACTCCTCAGGATATGCTGAAAATTGAGGACAAGCAGATGCAAATGGGCATTACTCCGAACCAGATCAAAGGGGATATTGAGAAAATTATCAATGTTTTTTTTCAAAGCCTGAATCGTTATCCTTGGAAAAAACCTGCTGAAGGAAGTTTTCTTTTTTACCTGATGCTTGAGAATGATGCCTTTACCTTTAAACTGAATCAGGTGAAAAGGATTATTAAAAATTACA
>RZYD01000224.1 GCA_009930445.1 Bacteroidia bacterium
AGGTTTTGTAACTTGAACAAATGAGGCCGGAAAAAGTAAAATGGTGTTAAAAGTATTTTTGCTTTTATAACTGCATTTCATTGAGGATGGCTTTCATTTCAGCGGTTAGCTGTGAAACGATTTCCCATTGTCCGGGATTTTTCCGGCGCATCCGATGGCTGCGTTTAAGAATCAACGTGGTTTTCATATAGCGCCGGCAGAGTTTAAAAAGGATAAATGCTACCGGAAGAGTTAAAAGATAAGCGAATGAAATCAGCCAGTTATGCACAATCGACTGAACTATAAAGAATTGTAAAAGGTAAAAAAGCGGGGTTATCAGAAATCCGACAGCGAATTTTACCGATGAAATAAATTGTGGGTCAGGAATTTTTTTTGAAGCAATCATTCCGACAAGAATGGGAAAAAGATGATTCAGTCCGCCATACAGAAAGAATGGTAATAACAAGAGGGAAGTAAAAAGGCGTAAGGGCACGATAACCTGTTTTACGGATGGGTAAAAATGTCGGGGTTCAATTCCGTTTTCTGAAAGTAATTCAACATATTTAACTGCTTTTTCATTCAGCATTTTCAGGCGTGCCGGATTATCACGGGTATTTTTTTCCACCATATCGATGATCGCTTTGTCGGCTTTAAAGCGCAGCGGTTGACTATCACCATTGACATACAGGCGTTCCCGCATTGGTTTATTGTACAGATGACGGATACATTCATACATAATATAATGTTCCTTGTCGCGGATATCAATCATCAGAGGACGCATACCTTCCGCCATTGCATCGCGCAGGGCGAGATGAGCTTTTTGCGGGTTAATTTTAAATAATTCGCGAAAGTCAGCCACCGGAATAGGATCACCAAATTGAATGTGGAGTGTTTCATCAAAACGGTCTGTATCGCTATAGTAAATTCCAACGGGAATCACTACTGTACCCAACTTGAAATCATAAGCTTCTTCGGTCAGAAAAACGATTCTGGGGATACCTTTTTTCAACGGAAGGAGCCTTCGTAATGGGTTATGGACAGCTTCGGGGAAAAGGGCAAGAATTTTCCGGTCGACTAACACCCGTTTTGCCTGTTCGAAAATTTCATCGTTATGGTCGAGGTTATCAATACCGTCTCTGATACGATAAACCGGGAGCATTTTTATCCCCCTGAAAAGCCAGGCCAGGAAGCGTTTTTTGAAAATATCAGCACGGGCAAGAAACACGGGTTGCCCGGGGATGCTGTAAATAAGGGCTAAGGCATCAATCAAAGCGTTTTGGTGGTTAGGACCGTACACCACAGGTGTTTTTTTTGGGATTTTTTCGAGCCCGGAAATCCATATCGCCCGGTGATACAACCGCATCACCTGATTAATAATCCATTTTCCGATGGCGTACCTGCGATCGTATTTTTGAATAATTTTTGTCATAATTAATTCAGTCTTAAAGGACGCCGATTCCAGAACCAGGCCAGCGACATGCCGGATAAAATATGCCATATCCCCCACCATGCGGCAATAAAAGCCATTCCTCCCAGCTGAAGGCTGGGGTCGAAAATTTTCGGATTGAAGATTAAAACAAGGCCTAACCCGGAATTTTGTATACCGGTTTCGATACTTATAGTGCGGCAATTATTCTGGACGAGTTTAAAAATTCTGGCAAAGCTGTATCCGCCGAGCAATCCTAATCCATTATGCAATAGTACAATGATGAATACATACCCGATATAATTGAGGAAATGTTCATAATTAGCTGCGAAGGAGCCAATTATAAATCCAATAAAGATGAAAAGCGAGGCCAGGCGAACCCCTTTAAGAATTCGTTTTGTGGTATTGGGATATTTCCATGCAAATGCCATCCCCAGTAAAACCGGAAGGCCAAGAAGAATTGCAACTGTTTGAATCATTTGCAATGGATCGATTTTTATTGGAACCAGTAAAGGTGACGAGGCCGCATAGAGCCCACCCCAAAAAGCAAAATTTAACGGAGTAAGAATAATGCAGGCGAGTGTACTAAAGGCGGTCATACTCACCGAAAGTGCCACATTCGCTTTGGCCAGTGAGCTGATAAAATTTGAGATATTGCCCCCGGGACAGGAGGCCACCAGCAACATTCCCAACGCAACCGCCTGTGAAGGCCGGATGGCCAGAATCAGCAGAAAGGTTAATGCAGGGAGTAAAAGCCACTGGCTGAGAATGCCCACAATTGCAGGCTTGGGGTTTTTTATCAGTTCTTTAAATTGTGCTGGTTTGATATCCAGGGCAACCCCAAACATAATAAATGCGATGGTGATATTTAGCATCATTAAACCCTGCTCGCTAAAGTTGAGCCGAATTGCGTCTAAAACTTCCATATTTTTAAACATAGACGTTGAATTTGGTTTTGTTATTTATCAGGTTCAAACGGGTGATCCAGCGTAAAATCAGGAAGATAATTGGATTGACTTTCCAATTCCTGAATCCAGCCATTTTCGATCCCTAAAAATTCCATATAGCTTAAAACACGTTCATATTCATGCGGATACAGTGTCCTGTTGATCCCTTCAATACCACCGGCCTTATGGGAAGGATAGTATTGAGCCATTAAAGATAAAGTAATTTTTGGATTCAACTCATCTGCCACTGCATTCAATACCGCAATTGTGTTGTCGATATGACCCGGAAGAACCAGATGACGTACAATAACTCCTTTGGTAGCAAGGCCTGCCGCATTGGTGATAAGATTTATCCCTTTTTGCCTGATCATTTCCCGGATAGCAGCTCGGGCTATGCCTGAATAGTGATGCACACCTGAAAAACGAAAGGCGAGGGTATCCTCATAATATTTAAAATCGGCAAGATAAACATCTACATAGTTTTCGATCGCGTTAAGCGTATCAACAGAATCATAACTATTTGTATTATAAATAATTAATGGAAAATAATTACGTTTATGTAATGTTTCGATGATTTGTACCATTTGCGGGATTTGATGCGACGGGCTTACAAAGCCAACAGAAGGAATTCCGGTGTCCAGTAAGGCTGTAATTCGATCACAGACCTCATTAAGGGAGATCAGGAACCTATCGGCATGGATGCGGTTGTCACTAATCTGGTGATTTTGGCAATAAATACATTGAAGGTTGCAATGGGCAAAAAAGACATTGCAAATCCCTGTGGCTCCCGAAATTGCAGGTTCTTCTCCCCTATGCCGGCATATCGAACTGATATACAGCTGATCATCTAGGCCACAAAATCCTGTTTTTCCTTGCTGCCGCATGGCATGGCAATTATGCGGACAGAAGCAACAGGGGCTGGAAAAATCGAGCATAGCAATTTTTTATTTTTTGAGGGCTAAATTAATGTTTTTCGTAATTTGGCTCCTAATAAAAAAATCATTTCGATTTATGTCAGAAATAGAAAAAAAATCACGATCCACAGGAGCAATTTGCTTTTTCCTCCTTCTTTTGTTGTTTAGTAGTTGCACGCATTACGCTTATAAGGATATTCAAATTTTAACCCCAGCTTCGGAGCCGCTGCTCTTCCCGGAAAAAAAGCTTACTATCTTACAAAACAGCTATCAGAATAATAATGATAGTTTACGGGCTTTGATTATCGACACAATACACCATTATACATTGGAAGGGCTCTATTTTTCTTTGTATGACTATCAGGGTATTGACTTCACCATCGATTCAGCATTAAAAATTCGTGTGGATCAGGAAAACCGGATATTAGCATCGCAATGGCAGCAGCTCGACAGCATTTGCCACCTGACGGAATGTGATATAATGCTTATTCTTGACGCTTCGGATTATTACACGAATACAGATTTTTTCTTTAATGAGATGGGCTATGCGGAAGCTTTTCTGGATATTATGATTGCCAGTCGCTGGATATTTATTGAACCCGCTCTTCACCGTGTGGTGAAGGAAGAGATTTTTATCGATACACTATCCTACGTTGAATACGGCTTTCTGATACAACCTACGCTTCAGAAATTACCTGATTTTGAAGATGTTATAGCTGAGGTGAGTTGGGAAACAGGACGTATTTTTTCTAAAAAATATCTTCCCACGTGGCAAACAAGGGGTCGGCTGTATTACGAAGTTCCCGGAAAAAAATTCACGGCTGCAATAGAAGCCTTACAAAAAGAGGACTATACCACTGCGGCAACTATTTTCCAAAAATACACAGAAAACAGAAATGATCGTGTAGCTGCTCTGGCAATGTATAATATGGCTGTTGTTTGTGAGCTGGAAGGAAAATATGCCTTAGCTTTGGAATGGCTTATGCGTTCGGTACAACGAAAAAATTATCAAACTACGCTTGACTATATGAACGTGATTAAGCAACGCATTGCGGATCGGGAAGTTCTACTTAAACGATAAGATACCGTATCGTACCGAAAAAATATTTAATCTTAGGAATTAAACCGGGTTGACATAACTGGATTAATAGTAACCTACCTCATTTTCCTGACGATGAAATCAAAAGTAATTAATTATGAAAAACATCCTTCAAATTGCATTATTTCTTTTGCTATCAGGAACCCTTCTGTTTTCCTGCTGTTCAAAAGCTGAAGATTCACAACTCTTTTCCCCTTCCGGAAACATCGGGTTTACCATTGAAGAAAATCAGGGAACATTGCTGTACAGCATTAATTATAACGATGAGCCACTGATTCTGCCTTCTGA
>RZYD01000225.1 GCA_009930445.1 Bacteroidia bacterium
ATAAATGGCAGTTTTTCACGCGATTGGACAAGTACTTACTTTATTAGGATCCTTAGCATTGTTTTTATTCGGCATGAAGCAGATGAGCGAATCACTTCAGCGTGTTGCCGGATCAAAAATGAGGAATATCCTGAATTCCATGACTTCTACCCGGTTTAAAGGCGTACTAACCGGTTTTACCATTACGTCCGTTCTCCAGTCATCCTCAGCCACCACAGTGATGATTGTCAGTTTTGTAAATGCCGGATTATTGACACTCACCGGCTCCATTGGAGTTATTATGGGTGCCAATATCGGAACTACAGTTACTGCATGGCTGATCTCATTACTTGGATTCAAAGTATCTATCAGTGCCTTATGCCTTCCTCTGATCGGAATTTTCCTGCCGCTGATGTTTTCGAAGAGAGGAAAACGAAAAGCATGGGGAGAATTTGTGTTGGGATTTGCCATCCTGTTCCTTGGCTTACAATTCCTTAAAGATAGTGTCCCCGATGTACAGTCAAACCCCGAATTTTTCACTTTTCTCGCTGACTTTTCCAACCTGGGCTATTTATCAATCTTTATTTTCGTAATGATCGGCACCCTGCTTACGGTCATTATTCAATCGTCGAGCGCAACCATGGCTCTTACCCTGGTATTGTGCTATAACGGCGTTATACCGTTTGAGTTGGCCGCATCAATGGTTCTTGGCGAAAACATTGGTACAACTATAACCGCCAACATTGCAGCCATTGTCGCGAATGCCTCTGCAAAACGAGCGGCCAGAGCACATTTTCTCTTTAATGTTTTTGGGGTAATCTGGATTCTGATCATTTTCCATCCCTTCCTGAATGCCATCGACTTTTTTATTGAAAAAAGTACCGGAATCTCCGTTTTTGGTGATATTAGCAACCCGGAAGTCCAGGGTATGATTACTATAGCCCTGTCCATATTCCACACCGCCTTTAATATTATCAATACGTTCCTTCTCGTATGGTTTACAAATTTATTGGCCAAAATTGCCACATTAATGGTACGCGACCGGGGATCGGATGAAGAATTCAGACTCCGTTACATTGCCAGTGGGTACATGTCAACTTCCGAATTATCGACACTTCAAGCAAAAAAAGAAATTGTCTTTATGGCCGAACGGGTCAAAAAAATGTTCACCCTGGTTCCCAAATTACTGGTCGAGAAACAAACCAAAGAATATACAAAATATCTGCATAAAATGGAAGTATATGAAGATATTACTGACCGTATGGAAATTGAAATTGGAAACTATATCACCCGAATCACAGAAAATGATTTAAGTATTGAAGGGTCAAAACGTGTTTCTGCCATGCTTAAAATTGTGGATGAACTTGAAAGTGTAGCCGATACCTGTTTCCAGATGTCGAAGGTAATTGACTCAAAAAACGAAAAAAAGGTCTGGTTCACGCAGGAGCTCCGAGATACCCTGAATGAAATGTTCAGCCTGGTCGATGTGGCAATCGACAATATGAATAAAAACCTTTCGGGTGACTACCATAAAATCGATTTTGTCGCAGCCCGAAACATTGAAATCCAGATCAATAAAATGCGTGACAAACTCAAAAAAGCCAATTCAAAAGCATTAAAAAAAGAACAGTATTCATTTAATACGGGTACCTATTACAGCGACCTGATTTCATTGAGCGAAAAAATCGGTGATTATATCGACAATATCAATGAAGCCATTGCAGAGTGCAAATAAAGAGACTACCCGGAAGGCTCCATTCAAATTCAACGCACGAGGTATCAATTTCAACCCCTTAGTTAACATTCCCTTAACTTTTCATTAATAAAAGCATAAGCGTGATTTAACATTGCCATAGAATCGTCGATGTATCTTTGCAGGGTAAAAACATACACCATGAAAAAAACACTCACCCTCGCCGCTTTAATGCTTTTCACTTTATCGCTGGTATTCGGAGAAGGAGAAAATACCTCCACCGTACCCTCGAAACCTGCCACCTCCACGATTTCGGGAAAAGTCATGGATATGGTCACCGGTGAAGCCCTCACCGGAGACGAAGTGGTGGTTAGTGGCACGGAAATAAAAGCCTATACTGATTTCGAAGGAAACTTTGAAATCAAGGGGCTGCAGCCCGGCACATACGATGTTGTGGCAAGTCTGATTGCCTACCGAAAAAGTTTTATTGAAAAATTGGATCCATCAAATACAAATAATTTAACAATTAAACTACAGGAAGAATAAATATTTCCGGTAACGAAAGCATAGGACACATCAATTTTTGATGTTTTTTTTTTTTGACGCAACCTTTACATTGCTTATGCATCATTTCGTCAAATACCGCACAAACGCAAAAAGTTGAAAGATGAAACAACCCACCCTATTCCTCATTGTTCTGCTACTCACCAGCACCTTCACCCAGGCGCAGGAAAAACCAAAGAACCAAAAATATCCCTATCACAATATTACAGAGATGGGATTTCTTGCCGGCCCCATTTCGAATACCCGACCGGCTCCTTTCACGATCCTAAACATTAACGGAATTCAGATTCGTCCGTTGTTCAAAGTTGGCGCAGGAATCGGTATTGAATTTATTGAAGAAACCTATATGCCTGTCTTGCTGGATTTACGGTACGATCTCAGGACGACAAAATTTTCCCCATTTATTGGTTTTCAGGCCGGATACAACATTGCTCTGTCGAAAGAAACAACTATTTTTCCCAACTATCTTTATGATTTTGAACTTTCATCGATCATTCCCAACCCTAATTATCCCTATGGTCCATATCAACCCCGGGGAGGAATCCTTTTAAACCCCTCCATCGGGTTTATAAACATGTTTAACGAAAACCTGGGGTTCATATTCAGTGTCGGGTATCGATTCCAGTGCATGAAATATACAACAAATCACTCCAACAATAACCTTCAGATTGAATACCATCGTCTGGCAATAAAACTTGGTTTTATCTTTAACTAAACCAAAAGGATACAAGCCTGATAATTCACAATGTTAAAATATAAAATCCTAACTATCAGTCTTATGCTATTACCTATTTCGAATGGATAATTAATTATTTCGTATGAAAAAACATTTTCTCTTTCTGCTTATTCTTTTGGCAGTCTTTTTTAGTAGCTGCGAAGACAAACTAACCTATGAATATATGGCCAACTGCCCGGTGTATATGTCATACGAGACCCTTCGAACCGCCATAGTCCAAACTCCGTCCCAGTCCCTTTCAAGAGCCGGAAAAATATATATCAAAGACGATTACCTGTTCATCATACAGGAACTTCAAGGTATTCACATCGTCGATAACACCAATCCGGAATATCCGGAAAATATCAGCTTTCTTGCTATTCCAGGGGCTACGGATATGGCGGTCAAAGATCATGTTTTATATGTAGATTCTTATATAGATATGATTGCATTAGATATAACTCATCCTGAAGCAGTTACGGTAAAGAGTCGCATTAAAGAGGTACTTTCCTATACGCTACCCCCCTGGGACCTCGACTATCCGGTAGCTCCTATTCATCCCGATTCCGGTGTGGTAACCGGATGGGAAAAGCGGATGGTAACAGAAGAATTTAATCAGTATCCTTACCCGGTGTACACTTGTGGAACAGGCATTGAAGGAGACTTTATTCATCCATCAGTGGCAGCCAGTGGCAATGGAATAACCTCCAGTGGAACCGGATTCGGAGGTGCTATAACAAGGTTTGGAATTCTGGAAAACACCCTGTATACAGTGAATGAAAATAAACTCGGCATATTTAATATCACCGACGTTGAAAACCCGGTATTCAGAACCCATTTTTACCCGGGCTGGGGCATTGAGACCCTTTTTATTTTTGATGAAAAAGCTTTCTTCGGAAAACAAACAGGCATGTCAATATTCAGTCTGGCCAACCGTTATGCACCAGTATATATTGGAGAATTCCAACATGTAACCGGATGTGACCCCGTTATTGTTAAAGATACACTCGCGTACCTCACGCTAAGGGGTGGAAATGCATGCGGAAACGAGGTAAACGAATTGCAAATCATAACGATCAGCGAGCCCAGCGCACCAAAACTTTTAGCCTCCTATCCCCTGACCGAACCCTATGGACTGGGAATTTTTGAAAAAACCCTTTTTGTGTGCGATGGAGAAGCCGGACTAAAAATCTTTTCCATAGACGACCCGATGCATCTGGACGAACACCAGCTGGCACACTTCGACGAGATACACGCATACGATGTCATTCCCCTTGGCGAACTAATAATAATGATAGGAGAAGAAGGACTATACCAGTTTACCTTCACCTATCCGGAAACGATAGAACTGCTTAGTATTTTACCCATAGGGCAGTAAAACCCTTTGTTAAACGCATTGAAAAGGTGTTTCGATTACAGAAACATCTTTTCTTTTTCTAAAACCATTCCACAAACCACAAGGAAAATTTATAGATTCACCCATACAAGACCGAAAAGAGTAATACAATTTTAGCTATTAAAGTCGATAAATCAGTCTTGACCTTAGCTATGTCCGATACAGGAGGATGCATCAGACAAATAGCAACATTTTTTTGCATCAGGCATTGGGGAATAGGAATAAAATATTATTTTTGCACCGCAAAACATTGTCCGATGGTGTAATTGGCAACACGTCTGACTCTGGATCAGAAGAGTCC
>RZYD01000226.1 GCA_009930445.1 Bacteroidia bacterium
TTTTCAGGCAGTGTGGTAACTAAAGACAAAGGATATGCTGAACTTCCTTTTCTTAGCGCCAGCTTGCAAATCGCTCCGGATAAAAATTATGAGGTTCAGGTACTGGAGTCTGTTTATACCGATATACAGCTATCCGCTCCTCTGATCCCTTCCCGCGGAATTCTTTACCGTGATCAAAATCCGGATGAGGTTCCTTATGCCATTAACCCGGCTTCGCTGAACGACCAGTGGTATCCTGAATCGTTGTTCGTGCAAAAAGAGCCCTTTATTATCCGTGATTTCAGAGGGACAACGGTGATGGTGTATCCCTTCCGGTACAATGCGATTACCCAAACCCTCAGAGTTTATACTTCCGTTACGCTCGAAATTACCGGGAACAATGATGCGCCTACCAATGTGCTTCGCGCTGAACCCGGAAAAATTTATCGTGAAATGCAGGGTATTTATAAAAGCCTTTTTCTAAATTATTCTTCAGAAAAACAGGATCTGACGGTAAATGAAGCCGGAGATATTCTTGTAATTGCTACCGAGCGTGACCTGGAAGCCATACAGCCCTACATTGACTGGAAAAAAGAAAAAGGACATGAGGTATTTCTGGAAACTGTAGCCACCGGCACCAATGTAGTTGATTTGATCCAGACCCTTTACGACGCCAATCCGGAAATCCTTTATGTTCAGCTCGTGGGCGACTGGACGGATATTAAAGTGAATACCCTGGGCGGTTCGCCTATGGATCCCATGGCCGGATGTGTGATCGGTACAGATGTATTTCCTGATATCTGTATTGGCAGGTTTTCGGCTAATAATCCGGCAGAGCTGACAGTACAGGTTGAAAAAACGATCAATTACGAAAAAAATCCCGAATCCGGAGCAATTTGGTATGAATCTGCACTCGGAATTGGCAGCTCAGAAGGAGCAACCAACGGCGATGATAATGAAATGGATAAAACACACATCCAGATTATTTACGATAATAAGCTGGATCCTTTTTCCTATAATACCTATTTCCCAAATTATGACCCCGGTGCGAATGCTACCACCGTTGGAAACAATATCAATGAAGGCGTTTCTTTAATCAATTATTGCGGCCACGGCTCAAATACCTCCTGGGGAACCACCGGGTTTAATAATAACAATATCAATGCACTAACGAACGGTTCTATGCTTCCGGGTATCATTTCGGTGGCTTGTGTTAACGGCGCCTATCATTCCGGAACCTGCTTCGCTGAAGCCTGGCTGCGTAAAAGCGGCGGTGGCGCCCTGGTTACGCTGATGGCTACTATTAATCAACCCTGGCAACCTCCTATGCGCGGTCAGGATTACATGAATGATGTACTTACCGGCGGATATGATTATACGGTTAATCCCGGCAACGGAATCAATACGACGGAAGGCCGTACTACCTTTGGATCCATTGTGGCGAATGGACTTGTACTCATGTACAGCGAATCACAGGGTGGTGATGATCTGGAAACCCTTCAAACCTGGGTGACTTTTGGCGACGCCAGTGTGCAAATGCGTACCGCGCCTCCCGCTGTGCTCGAAATTAGTAATAACATCGTATTAGTGGGTACCCCTTTTGAAGCTACGATAACTTCTGAAGGTGCTCCTGTTCACGGCGCGCTGGTTTCCCTCTCCGGTAATAATCTCTTCTATTCCGCTTATACCGATCAAAATGGGTATGTCTCTATCGATAACGAACTGATTCCAGGCGATGTTCAACTTGTTGTAACTGCATTTAATACCGAAACCATCTATGAAACCATTAGTTGTATTCCTCCCGATGGTCCGTATGTGATTTTTGGTCATAAGGAAGTAAATGATGAAAATGGAAATGGCCTGCTCGAATATGGAGAAACCGCATCATTACATATTACAATGAAGAATGTGGGAATTGAAGTTGCTGAAAATGTGGAAGTTGTATTGTCAACAAGCGATGAATTTGTTACGCTCACTAACGAAGTTGCTTCTTTTGGTGATATCCCGGCAGGAGGTGAAATTACCGTGGAGAATGCCTTTTCTTTTGAAGTATCCGAAATGATCCCCGATGAACATGGTATCGCCTTCGACCTGATTTCCACCGACGGAACCGAAACCTGGACCAGTAAATGCGCCCTGAAGGGATATGCTCCGGTATTATTAACCGGGAACTTCTCGGTGAATGATGCAACCGGCAATAACAACGGGCGTCTGGATGCCGGTGAAACAGCAGAAGTTTCAATAGCTGTACTGAATAACGGTCATGCGGTATCACAACCCATAACCGCAGCTTTGACTACTACTTCTGTCTATCTTACGGTTCTGGAAGGTGCTTCGCAGTGCGACCCGGTTCATCCGGAAGAGGCCGGAACACTCGTCTTTACCGTTGCTGTGGATGACGAAACACCCATTGGCACTACCGCCGACTTTTTGTTTACTGCTGAAGCAGGAACCCTTGGTCTGGAAAAAACGTTCTTTACTACCATGGGATTGATTCTCGAGGACTTCGAAACCGGTGATTTTACCGCCTTTAACTGGCAGTTCTCCGGTTCAGATTGGAGTATCGAAAACACCGACCCTTTTGAAGGCCAGTATGCCGTAAAAAGCGCCACTATTCCCGATAACCAATCGACCGCTATGACCCTGGATTATAACGTAATGGCCGACGATACGGTCTCTTTCTATTATAAAGTATCCTCGGAAGCAAATTACGATTACCTGCGTTTTTATATCGACGGGGTGAAAAAAGCGGAATGGAGTGGAAACGTTACCTGGTCGCGTTACGCAACGCCGGTTACTGCAGGATTTCATACCTTCAAATGGGAGTATGTCAAAGATTATATGGTATCGGGAGGTTCTGACTGTGCCTGGATCGACTATATTATCTTCCCTCCCGAAATGCGCACAATTGCCTATGCCGGAGAAGACGACTGGGTATGCAATGGCGAAAATTATCTGCTCCAGCCCAATGTGGCTAATTTTACCGCCTTAGTATGGACTAGCTCAGGTACAGGTACTTTTGACGACCCCACGCTGGAAAATCCCACTTACACCCCAAGTGCCGACGATGTGGCTGCGGGTAGTGTTATTATCACATTAACGGTTACAGGGCTGGATGAAGAGGAATACATGGATCAGCTGATGCTTGCCTTTGGAAATACCCCGGAGGTGGAAGCCGGCGAAGACCAGGATATTTGTGCCGGTAGTACCCTTGATATCCTGGGTCAGGCGACCTGGTACGAATCGCTTGAATGGACTACCTCCGGCGATGGTACCTTTAGTGACGCCAATGCCATCGAAACAACCTATATCCCGGGCGAAAATGATTTGGCCTCTGGCAGTGCAACACTGGTACTGATGGCGTATTCGCAGTGTGGTAATGTGAGTGATTTTACTACTGTTACCCTTAGCGACGGACCGGAAATACCTGCCGCTATCCAGGGCGAGCTTCAGGCTTGTGGTGGATCTACCGGACAATATACCTCCGAAGGAAGTACAGATGCTACCGACTACCGCTGGCAGCTTAAACCCTCAGAAGCCGGAGTGCTCAATGAGCAGGAAACCTCTGTTACCATTGCCTGGGCAAATCATTTTACCGGAGAGGCCGAAATTAAGCTTATTGCCTCCAATGATTGCGGAAATACAGAATCAGATCCTGTTTTGGTTACTCTAACCGGATTGCCAGTTATGCCGGAAAGGGTCGATGGAGCCGATTCGGTAGACGTTTACAAAGTGGCAGATACGGAATTCCAGACCGATGCCATTCTCAATACATCCGGATACCGCTGGAAAGTGGAGCCGAATGATGCCGGAAGTACTGCGGCAACGGAAAATGTTGCCCGTATCACCTGGAATCCTGATTTTGTTGGACTGGCTCACGTGACTGTTTGTGGCATAAACGAATGTGGTGAAGGAGAATTTGCCCCGGTAAAAGTGGTAAAAATTTATAACAGCGTAGGCATTGTTGATTATATGGCTGAAAAATGGAACTTGTATCCTAACCCGGCACAAAATGAACTCTTTGTGGAAGGTGCATTACTGGAAGAAGCGTTTACGGTTACTGTGTACAATACCCTGGGTGCAAGTATAATAAATTATTCCCGGAACCACGATAGGCTGGGAATGACCATCCTGGATGTTAGTGCTTTAGAGAACGGAATGTATTATATTGCATTGAAGACACAAAATGGCACTTCCCTGAAGAAAGTATTAATCCAAAGATAGCCTACAAAAAGGTTACTGAAAAGGCTGCCAAAAAGGGCAGCCTTTTTTGTAAATATTGCGTAGTAGAATATTTTTTTAAAAAAGTTTTTTAGAAATTACCCGGTAGTGATTATTCGTTTACCTGTACCCCGGCGGCATGAAGGATCTCTTTCGTACTGTTCCGATAGAGATACCCGATAATGCTGCAATTTTCTGGTTCCCATTCCCCGGAAAGGGTATAGGTATGTGTTCCTGTAACCTGATTGCCGGCTGCAATATCCACCTGTTCGCCCCAGATTCCATTAATATCACCCCGTAAAACATGCCGGTGATGATAATCATGAATTATCGGGGTTTCCCCTACATTTGGGTTGCTGTTTTTTTGCGGCGAAACAATATCATCTTCAATCAGCACCAGAGAGAAATAATAGTCGTCATCCTCCGGATTAAAAACACGCAAATT
>RZYD01000227.1 GCA_009930445.1 Bacteroidia bacterium
CCGTCCTGAAGATAAGTGCGCAATGCCTGTTCCTGATTTAATGCACAGCCGATTGCTTTTCCAAGCGGTGATTATGGCAGCGCTTTCGACTCCATCTTTTTCAGATCGGTAAAGATCATATCCACAACCGGTTGGCTTTTATCCTGACGCATAACGGCACGGCTCTGCGGAGGCGTCAGCCGTACGCAGCAGCCGATTGTTGGCATTTTTCGTATAATGTTTCTGGAGCAATATCTATTTCATCTCCCCAAACAATGGTTCCTAGGTCGTTGCTGACAGTGAATGATTTAAAAAAATCCAAATTGTTAAATTTTGCGAATACACCTCCGCGAAAAAGATAGTCTGAAAAATCAATGATTCCTCGCTTTCCATCCTCAAAAGCGACTTCTAATATGTAGCCTTCTATATACTTGGCATCAGTAACATCAACTAGCATGAAAAACTCCCTATTTAAGAGGTTCAATTTTCTTTGGCGGATTATTATGTTTAGCCATATCCCAATCTTCAAGAAGTTCCTCCCGGTGCTGAGATGCCCATTCCATAACCAAACCAAGCGCTCTGGGGGATATTTTGCCATCCAAAACTTTCAGGGAGGCGATTTCTATAGAAACTTTTTGTCCTGCATAGCGAGCGTGGAAGTGTGGAGGATTATGATCATCGTAGAAAAACTGCAATGACTATCCCGAAAAATCTGCATATCTCTGGCATAACATGACCCTTTCAACTAAATAACCGAAGTACAAGCTAGCACACATTTTTCAGAAATTCAGCAAAATTCTGATGTTGGCGGTGTCCAAGGTTTTGAATGGATTAGTTTTTAATATCAACGTCAACTGTTCCGAACACACTATCAACATCAGCACAACCATGAATACGGAGTGAATTAATCGATCCTTGTAATCCAACCAAAGGAATATCTCCCACAAAATCTGCCATTGCATCGTTGTCATTCTTGGCGTTGATTTTGAGATAGTCTGAGAATTGCGGAAAACTGGTTATCTTTACACAAAACAGCAACGTAACTACAGTATAAAGAAATATCTTTTCTGACATACGAACTCCATTTTTAATCAACCTTTTCAGCGACAACGACTGTCAGCAGTGGCGCGACGTTAGGAGCGTACACTGCCTGCCTTTGTTAAAGGTCTGTTTTTGTGTATTTTGCCCTGTCTGTGCGTTTTTAGCGAGGGTTTTTGCTGATTTTGTGCTCAAAAGTGCTCGTTTCGGGCTGGAATGTCGGTTGTTTTTCCCTTTTTCTCTCGTTTTGTCAGCTGGGAACGGGTTTTCGTGTCAAACAATCCATTGCAGCTTCCTTGCGGGTTTTAACGACCAAGTTGAGCGGCGGGTGATTTTTCCGTCCGCTCAAACGCCGGGTTATGTTTCAATCACCATTTTTGCCGCACCATGCCATGCCCGCATATAGCTGTCATCAAGTGTATCTGGTTTTTTCTCAACATACATCAAATACCAATTTATAAGGCCATCCCATTCCTTCATATCACCAGGATCATGTAGCTGCCAACCAAGTTCTTCAAGCAACCAGTTGGATTTTGCACTGTTTCTTAGTTGTGACGTACAAACCCAATTTGATTCTTCATCATATCCACCACGCGAAACCGGAACAATATGGTCAACAGTGGGCAAAAGCTGCCAATACCGATGGCATCGCATACATCTTCAATTATTTTGTGATACGATGTCATCTATTCCCTTCTGAAATATAACGGTCTGCATTAGCGGCGCGAGTTTACGAGCGTAAGCTGGATGCCCTTGTTCGCAATTTATGCTTTCTCCATTAGATCGCCCTCGACGTATTGATGAATCAGACCACCGATCAAAGCTTGATACGGAAGACCTTTCTGAGATGCTTTTCTCTGGATTCCCATAAGGTCATGAGCACTGATCCTGATATTGATACGCCTGTCTTTCTTGAAGGTTGCTTCTGATGCTGAAGATAGTTCGGCCATCAGTTCCTTCGAAGGCCTTCTCGCTTTCATTTCGCCTTTTTCATAAGCTTTAAGGATTTCTTGTTCATCAGCTATTTTCATGGAGCAGTCCTTTTTCTTTTTTATACTCTCGTGTCGCCTTGCGACTTGGAATGGCAGTCTTCAAAAAAAAGATTTCGCCGTCTCTTACAAAGGGCACCAAGTGAATGTAGTCATCAATTGGCAAGAGAAATATTTCCTGTCCTGGGTATTTTTCTTGATTCCAATGATCAATTAACATCCACAGTTGCCCATCTCCAAGGAGCAGGGCAATTTCTTCAAACGAAATGCCGCATGTTCGCTTAAGCCACTCATTCTTCTCTGGATTCCAGTCAAACTTCATGTCGATATAATGTGTGCCTTAGAGGCATCCTGTCAAGTCGTTTATTTGCGAACAAGTTATTCATTGGTTTTCCGGAATTTTACCATTTATATGAAATATAAGCAATGAGAAATCATAGTGAAGCTTGATTCCTTTTCGTAGTTTCTTATTATGAGACGTAAATAAGTTTTTCGTTGATTTTGAATAATTAGGCGGTTGAACATTTAGCGTTTTATCTGAAGTTTGTTCGCCAGTGAAACAGAGCAGGGGGGTATTGGCGAACACATTTCAGAGAATGTCGCATGGTCATTTTCTATTTTCTGGATGCGGTAATCAGAAATCGCGACACGGTGACTATAACGGGCCAGATATTCAAGTGCTTTTTCAGGAGTCGCCGGTACGCGTTTTGGGTAAACAACCCACTTTATAGATTGCAGTTTTTCAATCAGGTCATTCCAATTTTGCTCGTCTTCGAGTTCGTAACAGCATGACGAATAACTGAGCTGTCCATTGCTACGCAGTTTTTGCAGTCGCTTTATAAAGCGGTTGCGAAATGCATCTGCCAGTGATGCTTTTTTAAAAAGCCAGTTCCCTTTACAAACGACAAATTCCTTTGTGTTTTCTCTCCATGCACCTCCCGGAATGAGATAGTGTACATGAAAATGCTGGAACAACTGCTGATTCCACGTATGCAGAATCGCCAGCATTCCCAACTCACCTTCAAGCCGCCATTGCTGATCATGCGCAAAACGCTGTAATACCCAACTTCCGCTTTGAAACAACTCGTTGAGTAACAAACAGCGATTGCCGTTGACCAGATTGTTGAGTTCATGGGGCAGCGTAAAGACAACGTGATAATAGGGTACAGGAAGAACATCGCGCAGTCTTCTTTGCAGCCACTTTTCTTTTCCGGTGTTCTGACACGTAGGGCAGTTGCGATTTTGACACGAATTGTAAACCGGTATTTCTGAACCGCATTGGTCGCACTTATAAATATGCCCGCCGAGTGCCGCGGTGCGGCATTTCAACAGCTCACTCACCGTATGCGCCACGAAAGGCGGCAGACGATGAGTGCTGTTGAATTCATGCCAGTAGCAGCGTAGTACATCGGCTACTCTGAGCTTAGCTTTTGACATGGTAACCGCTACATGTCGAGAGGGCTTTTCACTTTGGCCATATGCTCAGCGGTTACGTGCATATATCGTGATGTCGTTACCAAGCTCCGGTGACCCATCCACTTGCGTATCGTGTAGATATCTGTGCCGTTTTCCATCAGATGGGTGGCAAAACAATGCCTTAAAACATGGATTCCTCCCACACGCCGAACGCCGCTTGTTTTACAGGCTTTATAATATATTAGCTGGGCAGTTCCTATGGCCATAGGTTTTTCGCGCTGACGTCCAAAGAAAAAGTAGTCCATTTTTCCTGTTTCGCGCCAGTGTTTTTAAAGCATCATCAACGAACACTTTGACAGAATGGTATAGCGATCTTTGTGCCCTTTCCCTTGTTCTACCCGAAGCATCATTCGACCACGATCAATATGATGCGGCTGCACACTTACCGCTTCACTTACCCGCAGACCGGAACCGTAGACCATATGCAAAAGACAGCGATGTTTGATCTGGCGTGGTGCATTTATAAGACGCAACACTTCCTCGTGAGAAAGAATACCCGGTTGTTTTCCGCTGCGTCCTCGTGGTGGTATGAAAAACTCACGTTCGGAGCGATCAAGAACCTTTTCGTAAAGCAGGCGATAGGCACTGAAATAAACGTTTATCGTTGCCCATGCCAGCTGCGTTTTCGTGATCAGGTAATCCAGAAAATCCTGTACCTGCTGACAGCTCAACAACTCTAGTGCTAGCCAGTAATAACGCGCTAAAGCTTCATACGCATGAATGTAACTCGCAATGGTCCGCGGTGAAAAACTGCGCTTTACCCCAAATTTAGGACCACCATCTAAGGTGGAGTTTGCGTCCAAAAACTGTTAGACAAGAAGGATGCAAATGAACAAAAAACGGAAGACATATACGGACAAATTTAAAGCGAAAGTTGCCCTAGATGCCGTCAGGGGCGCAAAGACTTTAGCTGAGTGTAAGCGTCCAGCGACCCCATGTTGTGTCATATGATTTATCCGTGCCATACTCCGAAAAATGAGAAACGTAGGTATCATGGAAAAATCAGATCAATATCGTGAATGGGCACTGCTACTGAAGGAACGAAAAGCCCGTCGCGACAGGATAAGCCCAGCGTATCGGGACTTATAGAAACCGTAAATATGAAGAAAGATACAATTGATACCCGGTGGGTAACCACTCCCACCCGGC
>RZYD01000015.1 GCA_009930445.1 Bacteroidia bacterium
GCCAGCGGTCAGGTTTCTGCCGGTGATGACAAGGAAATCTGCCATGGAGAAAGCGTATGGTTAAAGGCGGATGTCTCCAACTCCTTTGCTACACAACTTTATTTAAATGATGATACGGTTGTGGGTCCTATTTCTATTGGTTTCCCTTTTCAATTTTATGGCGAATTGTACGATTCGGTCTATCTTAGCAGTAATGGATGGATTTCCTTTTCACCTCCTTATCCTGAAGCTTCAAGCTGGAACGGAGGCATTGCGCCCAAGCCAATCCCTAATGCGTTTGAAAAGGTACCTAAAAATGCCATCTTTGGCGCCTGGCAGGATTGGTCGCCGGTGTATAGTGGCGGTATTGGCTACGAAACCAGTGGTACTGCTCCCAATCGTATCTTTACCGTTAGTTATTGTCAGGTGGCGCTTTATAATTGCGAGGATTCTACCGGAACCTTCCAGATCGTCCTTCGGGAGGCTGCCGGAAATTACTATGTGGATGTTAACCTGAATTCAAAACCCTATTGCAAGGGTTGGTATGACGGAAAGGCCGTACTCGGCCTGCAAAACTATGAGGGTACTGATGGGGTTGCTGCACCAAACAGAAATGCCACCCAATGGGATGCCGACAAGGAAACCTGGCGTTTTAAACCTGAATCGGGTTCCTATTCCGTGCAGCTTTTAACCCAGTATACCCCGGTACTCAGCGGTACACTTAGCCCTGTCGCCTGGTACAGGGATGAAATGTTGCCTGAAAATTATTTGGGTACTGCCGACTCTATCCGGGTTTCCCCTTCCGTTACTGCTACGTATATCGCCTCCGTTACCTTGTGTGGGGATTTGGTGTTTAGTGACGAAGTGGAAGTGGTTGTTCGCCCTTTGCCCATTGCAAATGCCGGGCCCGACCAGACGATTATTGTGGGTTCCGCTGCACTCCTGGATGGCAGTGCCAGTCAATATTTTACCGGCGATTGCACTTTTTCGTGGACTCCGCCAGATAAAATTGCCGATGATCCTGCGCTGATTAAACCAACAACGATCGATTTGAGCTATACTACGGCTTATTATCTTGCTCTGGAAGATCAATATGGCTGTAAAAGTGACTCTGACCGTGTGGTGATCAATGTGATAAATGGTCCGTTAAGCCTGCTTGTTACCGCTGAACCCCCATCGGTTTGCCGTGGGGATACAGTGCTTATTACGGCTATAGGCGGTGGCGGACAACGCCCCTACCAATATGCGTGGACTTCCGACCCTCCGCAAGCCTATCCGGCCGATAGTTTTTTGCGGGTGACTCCAGACCATACGGTTATTTACTCATGTACCCTGACGGATATTGACGGACAGCAGGAAATGGTCGCTATCACGGTGCAGGTTATGAACCCCGAACCTTATATTTCCGGTCAGGATGTGGTTTGTGAAAATGAACCCAATGTTCTTTATTTTACTCCCGCTCATGGAAATAATAGTTATTTCTGGATGGTTGAGGGTGGTATTATCAATAATAACAACATCGATACCTTGGTTTCGGTTACATGGACCAATTCAGGAATCGGAGAATTAATTATTAAGGAAACCTTGCCCCCACCATTGGGCTGTATTGCTTACGATACGCTGGAGGTGAATATTCTTCGCCGTCCTTCACCAACCGTAATAGGGCCTGAAACTGTATGCCAGGGCGACGAAGGCGTGGAGTATTATACCCCCGATGTTCAGGATCATACCTATACCTGGACGGTGATCGGAGGCACTACAGATCCTCCCGGGGCCAATCCTGCTCAGGTTGCGGTTAGCTGGGGTGCTCCCGGTCAGGGCTTAATTAGTGTAACTGAGAAACTATCCGTATACCCCACGTGTAAAACTTCCCGGTCATGTGAAATTACAATTCTTCCCGGCCCGCAACCTGCCATTCGTGGCCCTCAACAAGTGTGTGAAAAAGAATCGGGTGTGATTTATCTCTCCAATATGCCCGAAGGAACGTCCAATTATTGGTGTATTAATAATGGAATAATAACTACCCCTCCGGATGACGATGGCATTGAAGTGACCTGGCAGCAGGCGGGTACAGGAGAATTGATTCTGACTCAGGTTGTCGATTCCTCCGGGTGTGCCGCGGAAACGGTACCTTATCTTGTCACGGTTAACGATAAACCGGAAGTGTTGGTTTCTGCACCTGAAATTACTGCCTGTGAAGGCGACCGGGTTGAAGTTACGGCACAGGGAGCAGTGAAGTATGAATGGTTTCCTGCCGATGGCCTTGCCGCTCCACTGGAAGCTGAAATTTCTTTTGATGCGAAAGAATCTATCATCTATCAGGTAATAGGTACTAACGATTTCGATTGCAAGGATACGGCAACCGTCAATGTAAATGTTGTCCTATTGCCTGTCGTTGATCTGGGTGAGGATACTTATATTCTTGAAAATGAGTCGATTGAATTATATGCAGGAGAGGGATATGCGTATTATGAATGGCAGGATGGCTCTACTCTTCCTTCCTTTACAGCCTGTAATCCTGGGATTTACTTTGTATATGTCGAAAATCAGGGTTGTTTTGTCTATGATACGATTACCATCTCCCCAACCCTGGGTGCAATTCCAATTCCTACCGCATTTACACCCAATGCTGATGGTTTAAACGATGAATTCCGGCTTTTTGGAAGGCTCGACAAGGTGGAACAGTTTTCCATGAAGATCTATTCCCGAAATGGTCAGCTTCTCTTTGAAACTAACGATGTTTTTTCCGGGTGGAAAGGCGAAAATTTGCAGGGTCAACCCGTTCCCGCCGGAACCTATATTTACCGTATTGATTTGTTTGAACAAGGAAATCCATTTAATCAGGGAATCATTACCCGACAGGGTGTTGTTACACTGCTACGCTGATTTTTTTAAAAATTATTCCTGAACGAAACCTGCCTGTAACTGTAGTTTCCCATCTGTTTGCACCCTCAGAATATGCCTTTTTTGGCATGGATTGTTAATCAATGACTAGCAGTTATAATTTTTTTTATATCTTCACGAACCGAAATCAATAGGGTTAATTTTCGGTAATTATGAATAAAAAGAGCTACATTTTTACACTGTGGGGAATTCTGTTCCCTGCCGTTTTTATTTATGGGCAGACCATCATCCCACAAAGTATCTATAATAATGATATTGAAGAGGTTAAGTCGGAATTTGTGACAGAAGGAGAGGGCTCAACAGCCAATTATTTTGAGGTCAGAATTGCATTAAATCCTGTGCCTGAATACTATGCGCAGACTTTCTTTCTGAATCGCTTGTTAAAAGCAGAAGGATTTTATTTTCAGACTTTTTTATCGGAAAATAGGGTTTCCTTTTATGTTTCAAGAGAATTGTTTTCAGAAATCCCCGTGCAATTGGTGCATGATTTTTTTGATGAGGCAATTGCCAATCAGAATTTTTTACCCCAGGCCGCACAGGATGAATATCTCTCGATGTATAGTCTTAGTCTTCCCGGTAAAGATTTTTCTCTGCTTTCCGGCTATCGCATTATTCAGGGTCCCCTGACCGAGAATGCACTTTGCGAGGATGCCTTACCTTTTTGTACCGGATCAAATTATACTTTTCCGGCCGGAGTAGCTTCCGGCAGCGGACAGAATGGCCCCAATTACGATTGCCTGGCCTCCACACCAAATCCCGCCTGGTATTTTTTGAAAATTCTTGATCCCGGTAGTATTGTTATTTATATGTATAGCACGCCATCCAAAGATATTGACTTTTGCTGCTGGGGTCCTTTCGATGACCCATACGATGCCTGTTCTCAACTCACGGGCAGTAAGGTTGTCGATTGTAGTTATAGTCCTAACCCTACGGAAACCTGTGATATCCCCAGTGGGCAAACCGGAGAGTATTACATTCTGGTGATTACGAATTATAGTAATCAGGCCTGTAATATTAATTTTAGCCAAACGGGTGGAAGTGGAAGTACCGACTGTACGATTCTTCCCCCGGAAGCAAATTCGAATAGTCCTGTTTGTGAAGGGGATAATCTGGAACTCTATGCGGCTTCTCAGAATGGAGCTTCTTATCATTGGACCGGGCCCCTTAATTTCTCCAGTACGCTGCAGAATCCTGTGATTGAAAACGCTACTACCTCGCATACAGGCCCTTATACACTTACAATCACCACTTCAATCGGTTCCAGCGATACGACCCTGATGGTATGGGTGAAAACACACCCTACAGGCGATATTTACGGAACGGCTGAGATTTGTGAAGGGGATAATGCAAATATTTTTCTGAACCTTACCGGTGATTCGCCCTGGGAAATTAAATATACCGACGGGCAAAATATTTATCAGGAATCTACTTTTTTAAATGCCTACACCCTAAGTGTATCCCCCTCAGTAAGTTCTTCTTTTACGTTGGTGGAGGTAAAGGATGAGTTTTGTTATGCCTACGAAGAGGGGATGACCGGAGAGGCGGTCGTGGATATTCATCCGAAAATTCATGCACTGAATGTTACTACCGCCTGTAATCCTGATTATACACATTATACAGTCTCTTTCTTAATAACAGGTGGCACTTCAGGAACTTATGTGGTAAATCCTCCCGGTAATATTACGCCGGGTCCTAATGCAGTATTTACCAGTAACCCCATACCCGAAGGAACCCCTTATCAGTTTTCTATCACCGATAGTTTTGGATGTGATCCTACTGTTGTTAGTGGTATCAAAGATTGTGATTGTCCGGCCTATGGCGAAATTATCGGGGAAGATACCCTTTGTAGCGGGCAAAGTACTTCGATACGGATTGAACTTTCCGGCGAAGCTCCCTGGAATATTACCTATACTGCCAATGGCATGAACCCGGTTACGATTGACGATATCGATGAAACACCCTATTTTCTGACGGTTTCACCAACGGAAACCACGGAGTATCAACTTACTTATGTGGGCGATCAATTCTGTGATGGTACCGGCGTGGGTAAAGCCAATGTTTTTGTTCATCCCCAACCCGTTTCGCAATATATCTATGAGGGAATTTGTGAATCGTTGGCCACTGCTTTTACCAATGAATCTTCTATTCCAAACCCTGGAAACATTACTTCATGGTTATGGGATTTTGACGATAATGGGGCTACCAGTACCGACGAGAATCCGCAACATATTTTCTCCTCCTGGGGTGATTTTGAAGTGGGGCTTACGGTTAGCAGTCTGAATGGCTGTACGGATGAATATGTTCAGACGGTGAGCATTGCACAACGTGTGGATGTCGATGCCGGCGCAGACCAGGAAATTACCTATGGAACATCAACGTTACTGGAGGGGTCAGTTTCTGGGGGTAGTGGTGAATATACTTACCAATGGCAACCGGAAGATAAAGTGGTTGATCCCTCCGACCCGGAAACAATCACTACAAACCTGTATGAAGATACCTATTTTCTGCTTACTGTTACCGATCAGATTTCCGGCTGCACGGGTACTTCTGAGGTACAAATTGCATTGGACGGATACCCGTTGAGTACTACGCCCGATGCCAGCCCTTCCCAGGCCTGTTACGGCAGCAACGTGCAATTGAATGCCAATGCTTTCGGCGGAACCGGAAATTATTCGTATCACTGGACTTCCGACCAGGGACATGAATTTTTTATTGCTGACCCGGCGGTGGAATCTCTTACACAATCCACAACTTTTACGGTAACGGTCGACGATGGATATAATCCTTCAATCGGCAATGTATTTGTGCCTGTAAACCCGAATCCTGTGATTTCGGCAGGCGACGATTTTTCCGTCGATTATGGATACAAAACCCAACTGGAATGTACGACCTCCGGTGGAGGGAGTAACTTTAGCTTCTTTTGGTCACCCGATGAAATGATTGAGGATAATCCCTATTCACAAACGCCTTTCACGGTTAATTTAACCACACAAACAGTGTTTACGGTTTCGGTTACCAATGAATTTGGTTGCAGTACTGCCGATAATGTTATCGTTTCTGTAACAGGTGGCCCATTGGTTGCCGCCCCTTGGATCGCTGAGGAAAAATTATGTCATCATGATGTTATTACCCTTCACCCTGGTGCCGGGGGCGGTGGTGGCAATTATCAATACAACTGGAGTGTTTCTCCCGGTACCTGGACCTCACAAGAAGCAGAGCCAGTAATTACACTGGATCAAACCGGTGACTTTACTTATTCAGTCACGGTTATGGATAACTATAATACCACCGAAGGGTCGTTGGATCTTCAGATTCATCCGCTCCCTGTGACTGACCTTGCGGCTGCCTTTGACTCCCTTGTTGAGCCCGGCGTGGTGACTATCTGTATTTTTGATTCTGTTTATCTGGATGCAGGGAATCCGGGTGCTGAGTATTTATGGAGTAATGGTGCCACTACACAGAGGATCTAGGTGGGTTCAACCGGTATTGGTTATGAACAACAGGATTATTCGGTTTTAATTACTAATAAGGATACGGAATGTGCTTTCCAAAGTACGGTTTCCATCATCTATTCCTTTTCTATGTGCACCTATTTCATTGAGGAACTCAATGGTCAAAGCCTTGAAGTCGCCATCGCACCCAATCCGGTGCAAGGGCAGCTTCGGCTTTCTGTTAAAGGCATAACCCGCGAAACCAGAGTGGCAATCACCGATGTTTCAGGGCAGCAGCAAATTTTTAATGCCACACTGCCCAAATACCAACAGGAGTACGAACAAATAATTGATTTTGAGAATTTACCTTCCGGCTTATACCTGATTACCTTTACCTCCGGGAATCAAACCCATGCTCAAAAAGTAATAAAAACAGCTACTAAATAAACAACAACACATAAATGAAGTCATTATTCATCACCCTGCTTTTGTTCCTGATCTCTTGCTTTTCTTTTAGTCAGAATGAAGCCAATGTCTGGATTTTTGCCAATAATACGGGCCTGGATTTCTCAACAACACCTCCTGAAGTGCTATATAATACTCCGGTAATGTATGCTTTTAGTACCTCCTGCTACAGTGATGAAAATGGCGATTTGAAGCTTTTTTCCGATGGAATGAAAATCTGGAGTGGCAATAAAACGGTGATGATGAATGGCGATGGGTTATTGGGTGACCTGGGTTGTACGCAATCTTCAATAATTGTTCCCCACCCCGGGAGTTTAAATTCGTTTTATGTGTTTGCTGTCGATAAAATTTATGGTAGCCCAGCACTGGATAAGGGGTTAACCTATTCACGTGTAGATATGAATTCCAATGGCGGGTTAGGCCAGGTGGTAGAAAAGAATGTTCCGTTGATTGAGAAAACTCCGGAAAAAGTTACAGCTGTAAAACATGCCAATGGGATTGATTATTGGGTTATAACCCATGAATGGGGTAATAATGACTTCTATGTATATCCTGTAACGGCTGCTCAGGGACTGCATAAGGATAATCCGAAAATTATCAAGGTTGGGTCTGATCATGTGTCGCAATATAGCCGGCAGGGATACCTGAAGGCATCACCCGATGGCCGCTATCTGGCATGCGCACAGTGGGAAGGCATCGTAGAGCTTTTCTCTTTTAATGACCAGACGGGAGAAATAAACCTGCTGGCCTCTGCTAATTTTCCCAATGCCTATGGGGTGGAGTTTGATGCGGAATCCCGGTTTTTATATCTCTCCACCAGTCCTCAATTTGGTTCTTCTGAGCCATCTGTTTTATTTCAGTTCGACCTTACCCATCAACGGCCACTGGATACGCCGGTTGAAATTACAAGTACTACCGATTGGGCGTATGCCTCGTTGCAGCTGGGCCCCGATCGTAAAATTTATTGCGCTCAGTATGTGAATGCTACTGATCCATTTGAGTACCTTTCCATTATTCATAACCCTTCCCGGCCCGGACTCCACTGTAATTTTAACCTTATTGATAACGAACCAAACGAAGGAATCGATCTTGGCGGGAAAAAGCTCCTCGCCGGATTGCCCAATTTCGTTACGAGTTACCTTAAAATCCCATTTTTTACTTACGATAGCATTTGTTATAATAACCTTGTGCGTTTTTCTATTACCAACAAAGAAAATATTGACACCTTTAGCTGGGATTTTGATGATCCGGAATCAGGCACTTTCAATAGTGCTTCGGATTGGTCTCCTACCCATGTCTTTACTGCTCCGGGAACGTATGATGTCAGTGTTACAGTTTCTTTTAATGGACGGAATTATTCGTATACCCATCCGGTAGTTGTAAATCCGTTGCCAGTGATTGATTTTGGAGCAGATACCATTTACCTTTTTCCGGGGGCTATAGCGCCACTGGAAGTGGACGAAGGATACCTGAGCTATTTATGGAATGATGGCTCAACCCAGAACCTTTTTTTGGCCGATGAGCCCGGAATCTATTCTGTTGTCGTTACCGACAGTATTGGATGTCAAAATAAAAAAACGGTCAGTATTTTTCCTGCAAACATATATTTTCCCAATGCCTTCTCTCCTAATGGAGATGGGGTAAATGATGTTTTTCGACCTACCGGTGCCAACAGCGGATTATTCAATATCCGAATGTTTGTATATAATCGTATGGGGCAGTTGATGTATGAATCTCCTGTGGTGGCAGTGTTAGGTGAGGCAGGAAATAATTTTGGATGGGATGGTACCAAAGCGGGTGCGCTGCAACCAGCGGGTTCTTACATCTGGATTGTGAAGTTTGATGTTGAAAAGGAAAAAGGACAGTTTTCTACTGAGCATTATACGGGGAGCATCACACTGTTACGCTAACTATACCGAATATACTACTGAATAACAGATTATTACATACAAAATTTGTTTATTGTGATTTAGGAATTTGCATTTTTTATTAAAAAGTGCTAATTTGGGATGTTTTAGTTGGTGTTAACAGAATAAATTTCATAAACCATGATACGTTTTCGCTTTTCCGTTTTTTTTATCCTCTTTACTATAGGTGCACCCGCCATGCTGATGGCTCAGGCACCCACTATTCAGGATTGTCTTGGGGCCATTCCGGTTTGTCAGGAAACCTATACCCAAACTAGTGTATATTCCGGATACGGTACCTATAATGAAATTCCCGGCACCGGTACCTGTCCTAATAATTGTATGGATGGGGAAAAGAATTCCGTATGGTATATTGTTACAGTGCAAACCGCCGGTATGATGAGTTTTGAAATCGATCCGATTATGGTAAATGACGATTATGACTGGGGTGTTTATAATCTGACCGATGCCGAGTGTGGCGATATTTATGGCAATCCCTCCATTCAGGTGGCCTGTAATGCGGCCGGAGGTGCAGGATACCATGGAAATACCGGTGCCTGGACCGCTATGGGTGGCACTTCTTCCTGTGAGAACGGTGGAAATACCAATAAATGGTGCGCCGATATTCCGGTTCAGGCCGGTGAAACCTACGTGATTTGTATCAGCAACTGGACACAGTCCAACGAGGGGTATACGCTGAATTTTGAAGGTTCTACCGCTAACATTTACGACGATGTCAAGCCTTATATTAATTGGGTGCAGGAAACGTTCGGATGTAGCGGAGAAACGGAAATGAATTTTTCCTTTTCTGAATTCGTACTTTGTTCTACGGTTAACCCTTCTGATTTTGAAATTATCGACCCCACAGGCAATTCACTCACCGTGATCGATGTGGTTGGTGATGCTTGTGAAAACGGTGGCACACAGGAAATGAATTTTAAACTGATTCTGGATCCATCGACCCCGATTATTGAAACCGGAATGCATAGCCTCGTTATTAATGGCCCTGTGGCTGATTTATGTACGAATTATGCGAACCTGGAGGCTTTTAATTTTTATGTGGTTACCGATGCCCCTTACGTTGAATTTAGCGGACTTCCGGCCAATGCATGTATTACTTGACAGTCCTAAGGAACTGGTGTCAAACCGTGAACAGGGAAGCTATTCAATTGATCCGGATTGCGGTGAATGTCTCGACGATCATGGGAATGGTACGGCTACTCTTTATCCCTCTCTGATGGAGGTTGGGGCCTACGCAGTGACCTATTATTTTAGTGATGGACTCTGTGATAACGATACGACGAAAAATATTATTTTGAGTTCTCTTCCGGAGGTTTTTGACCTTAGTCCGGGGGGTACTTTCTGCTCGGGTACCGAAGGCATAGAAATAATCCTTAGTGGTACGGAAAGCATGGTATGGTACGATTTATTCCGAAACGGGGACTACCTGGAATCCCGCATGGGAACCGGAAATCCCCTGAGTTATAATTATTGGGATGTGCCAGGAAATTATAGTGTTCAGGCCTCTTCGTTTTGTGGAATCTCTAATATGAATGGTTACTGCTTGATTATTGAGGTGCCAGCACCGACTGTATTTGATATCACTGGGCCGGAGTTTTTCTGTGAAAACAGCCCCGGTGCTGTAATTACCCTCACGGATTCTGAACCGGGTGTGTCGTATGAACTTCTGCTCGACGGGGCTTCACTTAGCCCACCTTTAACCCTCCTTGGCGTAGGGGGGGCATTGGATTTTCCGCCTCAGACTACCGAAGGAACGTACTCGGTTTATGCCGTAAAGAGTGGATGCGATAATATGATGAACGGCGAAGTTACCATCGCTTCCAAACCAGTACCTGCCCCTGATTTTTCCGTTGAGGGGCTCTGTCAGTGGCTTCCAACCCAGTTTACCAACACTTCCGGCATCCAGCCTCCGGCAATCATTTCCGCCTATCTGTGGGATTTTGATGACAACGGGGCAACCAGCTCCCAGGAGAATCCTTCGCATATTTTTTCTGATTATGGCGATTATCAGGTTTCATTAACGGCAACCTCTGATTTTGGTTGTGTGGATGTGGTTACAAAAACAGTAACCATTGCCGAAGGAATCAATGCTGATGCAGGAGAAAATGAAGAAATTAATTATGGTACGACTACAACCTTGTACGGATCGGCATCCGGGGGTAGTGGCGACTATTCCTATCATTGGGAGCCTGCTTCTCTGGTGGAAAACCCCAATGCAGCCTCAACTATGACACATATTCTTTATAATGCGCAAACTTTTACCTTTACCGTACATGATAGTGAAAGTGCCTGCTATGGGGAATCCGCTGTGGATATTTCGCTGAAAGGCGGTCCACTCCGCGCAGAACCCTCTGCAAGTGCCCCGTTTGTTTGCAGCGGTGAAGGGATAACCCTGCATGCCAATGCAGCCGGTGGATCGGAAAACTACGTATATACCTGGTACTCTGATCCGGATAAATATGAGTTTGATGTTTCTGATCCTACGATACCTTCCCTTACGGAGGCCTACACTTTTTATGTAAAGGTTGAAGATGGGTATTCCGATATTGTGGCGTCGGTGCCTGTTTCTGTGAAGGATAATCCCGATGTATATGCCGGACATGACATAGAAATCCCTTATGAATATTATACTCTACTGGAATGTATCGTCAATGGCGGGGGATCCTCTTTTGACTATACATGGTCTCCTGCCGACAAAATCGACGGCAGTAACCTCATTCAGAATCCAAAAACAATCCCGTTGATTAGTAATCAGGTATTTAGTGTTATTGTGACCAACGAATTTGGTTGTCAGGGTTCGGATGACGTGAAAGTGTCGGTAGATGGCGGGCCGTTAACTACTGCAGCTTATGCTGAAAATCCTGTTATCTGCCAGTTTGATAGCCTTTTTCTGTTTAGCAGTGTGAGTGGAGGAGGAAAGCCATGGAGATTTGAATGGTGGGTAGAACCCGGAAACTTTACCTCTGACGAAGAAAATCCGGCAATCGTGGTTTCCGATACGGGCAATTATATCTATCATGTGGTTGTGTACGACCAACAAAACAGTGACTCTGCGGATATCTCCGTGCGCGTAAATCCTTCCCCTTTTCTTAACCTTGCGTATGGCTTTGATTCAATCGTTGAATCCCCTCAGGGGGATACCCTTGCAGTCGCCGTCTGTATTTTTGATACGGTCTATTTAGATGCCGGAAATCCGGGTTTCCATTATGTCTGGAGTACCGGTAGTACTGACCAGATGATTCAGGCAGCCACTACCGGGATTGGTACCGATTTGCGCTCCTATTATGTGGATGTTTTTGATCCTGTTACTGGCTGCGCTACCAGCGATTCCATTGCTATTATCTTCTCTTTTGCCATGTGTACCTATTCTATTGATGAACTTAATGGCCAGTCGCTCGATGTAGTACTCTATCCCAATCCGGTTAATAACAACCTGAATGTGCGGGTCAAAGGCCTGCAGAAACCCACTGAAATTATGATTACCGATGTTACCGGAAAGACATGCCTCTACCGTATGTCGGTTCCTTATGGGCACGACACCTGGGAGCATTCCTTCTGTTTTGATGCGTTTCCCCCGGGTACTTACCTGGTGACTTTTATTTCAGGCGGGGCAGTGCACTCCGGGAAGGTGGTAAAGAGTTATCCGTTTAATTAGGTTTTCCGTTACCTTATTTTCCGGAAGATTTTTGTTTATCCTTTTTTAGGATATTTCCCCGTTTCTTATTTTTGTAAGTATGACACAGGAAGATTGTATTATCAGAATTGCCCTGGAGATGCAGCTTCAGGCGCAACAAGTGAAGAATACCCTCCTCCTTCTGGATGAAGGGGCTACTATTCCTTTTATTTCACGCTACCGCAAAGAAATGACCGGAAGCCTGGATGAGGTCCAGGTGATGCAGATTCGTGATCATGTCGCACGGTTACGTGACTTGAATAAGCGGCGGGAGGCCATCATCGCATCGCTTGAAGAGCAAGGGATGCTCACCGAAACCTTGAGGCAAAAAATTGCTGAAGCAGAGACTATGGCCCTTCTGGAAGATATTTATCTTCCGTTTCGCCCAAAACGACGCACCCGTGCACAGATGGCCCGCGAAAAAGGGCTTGAGCCTCTGGCCAAAATCCTTATGTCACAACCGGCTCAGGGACTATACGATTCAGCAAAGCGCTTTGTAAACCCATCTGCCGGCGTCGAAAATACGGAAGAAGCCATCGCTGGAGCAAAGGATATTGTCAGCGAGTGGATTTCTGAACATCTTTATGCCCGAAAAAGAATCCGTAGCCTGTTTGAAAGGGAAGCTTCGATAGTCGCTGCAGTCGCTAAAGATAAAGAGGTCGAAGGCGAGAAGTACCAGTCGTATTTTACCCATCAGGAAAAAATAATTCAGGCTCCTTCGCATCGTTTATTGGCCATGTTTCGTGGCGAAAATGAGGGATTTCTAAAAATTACTATTCGCCCACCCGAAGAGAAAGCCCTTGAGATTCTTAAGGGTATCTTTATCAAAAATTCCAGCGATGCGGCTGCTTTAATCGCCGATTGTGTGAAAGATTCCTACAAACGGCTGTTAGCTCCTTCCATCGAAACCGAAATTCGTCAGCAAGCAAGGAAAAGGGCGGAGGAGAAGGCCATACAGGTTTTTGCTGAGAATCTTCGGCAGCTGCTGATGGCTCCGCCTTTGGGTGCTAAAAATGTATTGGCCATCGACCCCGGATTCCGTACCGGTTGCAAGGTGGTGTGCCTGGATAAAAACGGTAACCTGCTGCATAACGAAACAATCTATCCCCATCCGCCCGCGCGACAAATAAAACAATCCATTAATAAATTGGTCAATCTTGTGGATACCTATGCTATTGAGGTAATTGCAATTGGAAATGGTACTGCCGGTCGTGAAACAGAGAGTTTTGTGAAAAGAATACGCTTTAATCGCGACCTGGTGGCCATTGTCGTCAATGAGAGTGGTGCCTCGGTTTATTCGGCGTCGAAAATTGCCAGAGAGGAATTTCCGGACTATGATGTTACCGTCCGCGGTGCCGTATCGATAGGTCGCCGGTTGTTAGACCCGCTGGCTGAATTGGTTAAAATTGATCCGAAGGCCATCGGCGTTGGCCAATACCAGCACGATGTTAATCAGAATGATCTTCAAATGGGCCTCGTGGATGTAGTGGAAAGTTGTGTTAATAATGTGGGAGTGGAAGTAAATACGTGCAGTAAGCAGTTATTAACTTATGTGTCGGGAGTAGGACCGGCTTTGGCTCAGAATGTTATTGATTACCGCACGGCTAATGGCCCTTTTTCATCGCGGGAGGAATTAAAAAGCGTATCCCGTTTCGGAGTAAAAGCATTTGAGCAGGCGGCCGGATTTCTCCGCATTCGCGAAGCCGTTCATCCCTTGGATGAAAGTGCCGTTCACCCGGAAAGTTATTATGTTGTAGAAAAAATGGCAAAAAAATTGAATTGCAGCGTCAAAGCGTTAATCCATCGCACTGACCTGACTGCCATTTTGGATCTGAACAACTTTGTGGATGAGAAAGTAGGAATTCCTACCCTTAATGATATTCTGAATGAATTAGCCAAGCCGGGACGCGATCCGAGGAAAAATGTTAAAGTGTTTGAATTCGACCCCAATGTACATACTATGGATGATCTGGTGGCCGGGATGGAATTGCCGGGAATTGTTACTAACATTACAGCTTTCGGCGCCTTTGTCGACATAGGCGTTCATCAGGACGGTCTTGTTCATATTAGCCAGTTGGCCGATTCTTTTGTCCGTGACCCGAATACAGTGGTGAAACTCAATCAGCATGTCAGGGTGAGGGTTTTGGAAGTTGATGCCCGGCGAAAACGGATACAACTTTCCATGAAAGGGTTTTCTTAGACCTGTTGGTACTTTTGTTATCTTTACTGCGTTATATTTTTTTGTATACTATGCTTATTCAGCTCCTGTAAAACGCTCATTTTGCTTTGTACACGCGCCTGAATCCAGCGTACGCATTTTTTGTAATATTAATTTTTTGAAAAGTAATGATTAGCGTATGAAAGAAGCGAAGTGGAATGCCTTTCTTTTTACCGTTCTCCTGTTTTTCTTTTTAGGACGTACTGTTCAGGCTCAAATAATTCAGGGCGCTGTGATTTTTGGCGGTAATCTCACGCAGGTCGACGGGGATGAAGTGTATGGGTTTAACAGGGTGGGCTTTAATGTAGGTGCCTCTGCAATTATTCCCATCAACGACCATTGGTCGGTCAGTATTGAAGCGCTGTATGCGCAAAAAGGAGCCTATCGTGGCCCGCTGTGGAAACCAATCCCTCCCGATACCGTGGATGGACGCTATAGTTATCGTCTTAATTACGCGGAAATTCCTATACTGCTTCATTACAACGATAAAGATGTTATGACTTTTGGCCTTGGCTTCTCTTTTGGGCGTCTGGTGAGTTACACTGAATACGATAACCGGATGGATATTTTTAACTGGGTGGAATACAAGGCTAACCCTGCCATAAATAATATGGAAGCCATTGGCGATATCCGTTTTCGGGTGTATAAAAATTTAAAATTGAATTTTCGCTATTCCTATTCCCTTTTTTCTTTCCGTGATGCCGTATTTCATTGGGAAGACCTGGATCATCCCGAAGAACGACAACAATACCATAATGTTATTTCCTGTCGGTTTATCTATATCATCAATGAAAAGCAGTCGAAGTTTACCCGTAAGGAAAATAAGGTTTTTAATGATATGCAATAATGGAAAAACTGATCGATCAGTATATCCGGGATAATCAACTGCAACCCCATCCGGAAGGGGGCTATTTTCAAAGGCTTCATACCTCTTCGTTCCTGTTTTCCATGGATAAAACCCGTAAGGCAACCAGTTCAGTACTCTATATGTTACCCCAGGGTTCTTTTTCCGCATTTCACCGCATTGATGCGGAGGAAGTATGGTATCCTGCCGATGGTACCGCTATGCTTCTGGTGTTGCTGTTTCCGGATGGATCGCTTGAAAAAATTGTATTGGGAAGAAATTCTTTTGCCGGCCAGCGCCGGGCATTTTGTGTTGCCCCAGGAACCTGGATGGCCGCACGCCCGCAAGGCACTGGTGCTTTCTCTTCCGTTATTTGCCATGTAACTCCGGCGTTTGTTTATGAGGGTTTTCAACTGGCCACTCCCGAAGGATTGCTGCATCGGTTCCCTCAGCATGAAACTGTTATTCGTGCTTTCACCCGTAACGATAATACCTTCTGATGTATGCAGAAGGTGCCACCAACATATAAATTCGGAGTCCTTTGCCAGCGCTTTATTCTGCCCCGTTGGCAGGCTATGGCCATTGAAGCCCTCCTGAATGATGGCCATCTGCCTGTAGTTGTAGTTGTTGGCGATATTCCCCTGAAAACTACCCTAAAACAGAAAATTAAAAAATATCTCGGAAAAAATGCCTTGTATCATCTTTTTGAACGGTGCGTGATGCAACTTCCTGAAAAAGAATGGATTAATGCCGAATCGCTGTTTAAAGAAAGTCGTGTTATCCAGGCCAAGGTATATAAAAAAGGGAAATCAAATTATTTCGCCGAAACAACAATTCAACAGATTAAAGCCACAAATCCTGATTTTTTGCTTCGGTTTGGTTTTGACATAATCCGCGGTGCCATTCTCGAAGCAGCCCCATGGGGGGTGTGGTCTTATCACCATGATGATGAACTTAAATATCGGG
Source organism: Bacteroidia bacterium (assembly GCA_009930445.1). Lineage (GTDB taxonomy): Bacteria > Bacteroidota > Bacteroidia > Bacteroidales > BM520 > BM520. Next base: position 16,409 of record RZYD01000015.1, read on the forward strand.
GCGGTCCGCCTGCCTTCTGGGAAATTGCACTCGGCGACCCTGTTACAGGGGTGATGTTGCAGCGGTTGACTGACCGTCTTGATGGGGGTATTGTGCTGAAAAAGGGCTATTTTAAAACCATCGACCATAGTTATTCCGGTAACCTGAACCGTGTGCTGAAGGAAGCTGCACATTGGCCGGCACGGGTATGTAAAGAAGGTCCGGAGCTGGGTCACGAGCCTGCTCCTGCGATTGCACCGCTCTTCAAAAAACCAACAAATTTCCGCATGGTGGCTTTTCTTTTGCGAAAAACTGTCAATCGCATGAAATTTCATTTTCAGGATCTTTTTATGGCTGAAAAATGGCGTATTGCCCTTCTGAAAAACGATCCCACTTCCCCTTTTTCGCTGCCCGGAATTGGGAATTTTTCCTTTTTCCCCCTTCCTTCACCACCCCAAAACCATTTTTATGCCGATCCGTTTATTATCTGTGAATCGGATACTATCCATATTTTATGTGAAGATTATAACTATGCAACAGCAAAAGGAAGCATTGTGTACTTTTGTTATCGTATGGATAGTTTGAAGATTAAAATGAAAACGATTGCGCTGGAATCACGTTCACATCTGGCCTATCCGTTTATGTTTGCTCAGGATGGAACGATTTATTGTATCCCTGAAACTGCAGATACAGGCAATATCTCGCTATATCGGCTGAATACCACCACCGGAAAACTGCAATTTGTCCGTCATCTTGTACCGGGTTTTGCTGGTGTCGATTCTACGATTATTTTTCATGAGCAGCATTGGTGGATTTTCTCTACTTGCCGGTCTTCTTCCAATGAATCGCTTTATATTTTTTATTCCGATTCGCTGGATGGAAATTTTTCAGCCCATGCGGCTAATCCGGTAAAGATTGACATCCGGGGTGCACGACCGGCAGGAAATATTTTTCTTTCAGAAGGATTGCTAATCCGGCCGGCGCAGATGAATGCAGGTAAATATGGTGCTTCTATTGCATTATTTGTTATCGATACGCTATCCCCCGACCGTTTTGTCGAGCATAAGGTAAGCGATCTGATGCCATTTCCCCATAAAGGGTATTCCAAAGGATTACATACTTTGTCGGTCGATCATGGGTTTGCGGTGGTTGACGGTAAAACGTATGGGTTTAACCGGCACTATTTTAAGCATCATCTTCGCCAAAAAATCCGAATAGAAAAAACAAAGAAATGATAAAAAAGGTACTGGGAACGGCTGGTTCAAGGATTTTAACTTCAGCACTTAGCCTGATACTGGTGTTGTTGTATGGCAGAACCCTCGGTCCGGAAGGCGCAGCGGAAATCGGCCTTGTGGTGCTGGGGATTACGATTGTATTGTTACTTAGCAATTTTGTGACCGGCGGTGCCTTGGTGTACCTTACCCCCCGCGAGAAACCGTTCCTGCTTTTTTTGCCGGCTTATGTCTGGGCTTTTTTTTCCGCAGTGGTGCTCTCTTACGGACTCGACAAATTTCATTTACTTCCTCCCGGGATGCTCCACCATGTGTTATTTCTTTCGTTGATTTTTTCCTGGCATACCGCTAACCTTAATATCCTTCTTGGAAAGGAACGGGTGGGTGCGTTCAATTCGGCGTCGGTGCTTCAGATTGTAACCCTTTTTACCGCTTTTCTCTTTTTCGTCTATATTCGTGATCAGCTTACGGTGATGTCGTACGTCTACTCCCTGTATCTGTCGTATGGATTATCTTTTCTTTTTAGCCTGATTTTGGTCCTTCCTGAATTAAAGTATGCCGATCTATACAACCTGGGCCCGGTTATTCTCCGGATTTTCCGTTATGGCTCTTTTGTGCAGTTTGCCAATACGCTCCAACTTTTGAACTACCGGTTAAGTTATTATCTTATTAAAGCTTTTCTGGGTAATGCCCGTTTGGGAGTTTTTCAGGTGGGGAATCAACTCAGCGAAGGCCTGTGGATTGTCGGAAAAAGTATGGCTTTGGTGCAATATTCCCGTATTGCCAATACGCCCGATGCACCGTATGCCAAAGTACTGACCGTTCGCTTTTTAAAAATTACGGTGCTGGTCACGCTTATCCTTCTTTCTGTATTCTTGATTTTACCTGAATCATTTTATACCTGGATTCTAACCGATAAATTTGCGGGGATTAAAACAGTGATCTGGTATCTGTCGCCGGGAATTATGGCCATAGCCGGTAATCTGATTCTGAGCCATTTTTTTAGTGGCACTGGCCGACACCATCATAATGCCATCAGTTCAGGAATTGGACTTTTTTTTACTGTACTTTTGGGCTTTTTGCTCATTCCAACGCTCGGAATATCGGGTGCCGCCATTACCGCTTCCGTTTCTTATATGGCCACTTGTACTTACCAGATGATTCAGTTTTTTCGTCTTACTCAGGTCAGCGTTCGTGAGCTGGTTATCGTAGCCGAAGATTTTCGGTTTTTTATGCGTGAAATTCGTAATTGGATAAAAAAATCCTAAGTTGCTTCACCTTTGACCTCTGATTATTCTGTCATAAATACCTATTTTTGTGAGATGATGCGATATACGCCGAAACAGGTCATCCTATTATTTGTCTGGATTTTTATTCTGACTTCCTGCACGCATGAAAATCCCGGCTTCCCTTCCTCTCCTCCTGCCTCCGGAGAAGGGTTTCCCGAAAATGTTATTTTTTTTGTGGGCGATGGAATGGGATTGGGTCATATTACTGCAGCTATGACGGTAAACGGGGGGTATTTAAATTGTACCGACCTGCCAGTCGCCGGGTTAGTGACTACTCATGCTGCTGATAGTGCAGTTACCGGCTCGGCGGCTTCAGGAACCGCCATGAGCACCGGTCATAAAGTGAATTATTCAACGCTCGGTGTGGATAAGGAAGGTAATCCGCTGAAAAACCTTTTTGAATATTTTCATTCCTGTGGCATTGTTACCGGAATTGTAACTACTTCCGAACTTGTGGATGCCACTCCCGCAGCATTTTATGCCCATGTTCCCGATAGAAATCTTAAAGAAATGATTGCAATACAGATGGCTTATTCGTCGGTGGAGGTTTTGATTGGCGGTGGATGTCACTGGCTGACAGAACGTAGCGACGGACTGAATCTGATTGATACCATGGTATTGAGAGGATACGATTTTTATTCTGATCTGGATCAGGTCCCATCCGGCCAGGAAGGGCCCCTGCTGGTGGTGCTGGAGTCCTATGATCTTCCTGGGGTTACTGAAGGACGTGGTAACATGCTGCAGACCGCCATGAACACCGCCATATCACGTCTGCACCGGACTGGAAAGCCATTTTTTTTGCTCGTGGAAAACAACCATATTGATCATTATGCCCATGCCAACGAATCAGACCCTATGCTGGCCGAGATCCTTGACCTTGACCAGGCCATTGGACAGGCGCTTAGTTTTTCGTCAGTTCATAAGGAAACTCTGATCGTTGTAGGCGCTGACCATGAAACCGGTGGCTTTTCCATTATTGGCGGTAATATTGGGGAGGGTAGCGTGGTAGGTGATTTTCAGGGCGATAACCATACTGCAACAATGGTGCCTTTTTTTGCCTGTGGCCCAGGTGAAACTCTTTTTTCCGGCGTATACGATAACACAGCGGTTTTTGATAAATTTACACGATTGATGCAGTGTACTGCACATCCGTAAGCATGAAAAATATTGGATTAATACAATGGATTGGGTTGCTGCTGCTATTCTTTTGTAGCCTGTCGGGTACGGTGGCTCAGGTGGTGATCAATGAAGCTTCTTCTGCCAGCCTTTATTCGCTTTTCGACGAAGAAACGGATGCCTCCGACTGGATTGAGCTGTATAATAAAAGTAGCGATACCCTAGCACTGAAAGGGTTTTCGCTCTCTGACAAAAGGAGTGATCCGAAAAGGTGGATTATTCCGGATGTTACTATTTTTCCCGACTCTTTTTTATTGATTTTTGCCTCGGGGAAAAACCGACGTTCTGTTGTTGATCACTGGGAAACGGCCGTATGGTCCGACAGTGCATGGCGTTACCTGAATCCGGATTATGAACCACACCCTGACTGG
>RZYD01000228.1 GCA_009930445.1 Bacteroidia bacterium
GACGGTGTAAAGATAGGGAAATTTTTGGAGAGGGGGATGTCCGTTTTGAGATTTGAAGTTTCGAATGGCATTTTTAGACCATTACATTAAAAGAGATAAAGTCTTCACCGATTAATCGTATTGATCTCTCATCTCGGCTTCTTCAACCAGCTCCATTGCATCTCTGATCCAAATGCTTTTTTCCTTGCGCAAGGTTTTCAATGCTTCTGCATACTCTTCCTTAAATTCAGAGGTTCTTTCCCGGTTGATGTGAATAAGCAGAAGATAGGTATTGATAAATCCTTCTTGACCCTTACGGGTATCGAGGCTCTGGGAGTAACGGTGTAGTTGCACTTCCTGTTGATTGCGAAAGGCTTGAGCATCAAATCCCGGTGATAACATAATATTGGGTATCACATTAGTGTTTATACTGATGATATCCGGTATTAAACGATCCTGAGGATTGTCGTTCAATGGAGCGTAGAAATTTATCTTTCCATTGGATATCTCCACGTAGGGTTTGCTGTAGGGTTGCGCACTTACACCTATAGCGCAGAAAATGATTAAGGATATGAATATGTTTTTCATAATTTTGCTTTTAATTTCTTTCTACATCACCACTACCTTCTCTCTCCCAACAACCTCATTCCCCATTCGTGCAGTGACAAGATAGATGCCTTTGGGCCAGGAGTGGGTTGATAACCTTGTGGTTTGCTCGCCAGGAAGCATATCTTCTCTCCAATGAACCTCTCCTGTAAGAGTATGGATAGTGATTGAGATTGTTGAAATATGCGTTGCTTTTCCCAGACTCACTGTAAGCTCATCATGAGTAGGGTTAGGGTACAGGAGCAACGGTGTTTTTGTTGGCTCCTCAAATTGTATATCATTTTCTCCCACATGAAGCTCACAATCCTCAAAGTAGAGCGTATCTGCATATGCAATATCAGGGCAAAGACTATCGTAGGTATAAGGAGCAGTATACATTGTATCAAAGGATAATGGATCTAAAGAAACCTTGTTATAATAACCTTGTATGTCATTTGACTGAACATCATAGCCACTTAAAAGATATTTATCATCATAGGATTTGATCCAGGAAAAAGATAAACATTTTGTTGTGTTGGTGAAAAGCGTATCATAGAATGTATTTAAGGAGCTATCAACAACAACAAGTGTAGAGCCTAGATGAGAGACAGATTCATTTTTAGGATATTGCAACAAATTAAGATATCTATTATCCCCAATCTTATGGACACCATTAAAAGATGGATGAGGATACCCAAATACAGAATCTATAGGAGATATGACATGCCCGAGTTCATTGCCCTGATCATCAAATTTCATTAACAGCATTTTCTGAGGAAACCGATAGATCGCACCAAAAGCAAAATATCTACCTGAATCCTCAACAATAATATTTTCACAGTTTGAATACATTCCTATTAACGTATCATTTAGCCCAAATGGAAGCATCCACTGTTCATTCCCATCTGCATCAAACTTCACAAACATGGATCTTATCCAATTTCTCCCTCCAGGTTCCTTTGGATAATATACAGCCCCAAGTGCCATTAATTCATTATTTGGAAGTGGTTGAATTTTATAAACCATTGGAGAATACATCAAAGGATAGGTCTCTTTAAGTAAAAATGGTTTTTCGCAATATGTATCCCCATCCAATTCCAACATAACAAGGGTATATTTGGGGGGTTCTAACTCTCCAAAACGCTCCCTAACAAATACGATTTTATCATTGATAATCTCTAAATCAAAAACCTTATATCCTTTCCCAAATGGATCTATATAATGCTTACACCATAGAATATCACCACATACTCCAATTCTATAGATGCGAATATCCCAAAGATCATTAAAATAATCAAAATAATTTGTCGCTACAATTACTGAACCATCCGAATACATTTTGCAACCTCTAATCGATAGTGCATCTTCACTTCTATAATTCCTAAACCACAAAATATTTCCATTTATGTCTGTCTTATATATAATATCAGAGATATCCATAGTGCCTTGTGGTGCAATATTATCATTCAATCTGGCTCCAATCAGATATCCATGATCATAATGTTCAACTATATCATAAACACAGACTTGATTGTCTTCTGTGCCCAAAGTACGTTCCCAATTTTGACCTCTAAGCTGAGTGCTACTGGATAGATAAAATACCATAAGGATGAAGTAATGCATCCTTATGGTATATATTTCATTTATTATTTTCATTTATCTTACAATTGTAACCTTCTCTGATTTTTTTAACTCGCCATATTCAAATACTGTGAAGAGATAGACTCCCGGATGTAATCCCTGTAGATCTATTGTTTTGGATGATGGCGCCTTACTCAGGCGTACATTTCTAATTTGCTTACCATTAAGATCAGAAATTATAAGAACACATTCATTCACACCTGAACCACTAAGATAATCAATAATCAGATAATCATCTGCCGGATTGGGATAAAAATCAATTGGATCAAAAGATTCAGGTTTTCTTTCATAGCCAATATTATTTTGTTTCGACTTTTGAATGTTTTCATAAAGATATGGTTCTTTATATGGTGATTTATCATGAGCTCTCAAAAGATTTGTAGCTCTGTGATTAATCCAGAATGGGGTCTGTTGAGCAAATGCTGACAGGTCATCAACAAATAGCGAGTCATTTATGAGATACAAATTGGAAGATGTATTTGAATTTATCAAATCAATAAAATCTTCCACAGCGTCAAATTCATTAATTTGCATTGATGAAAGTTGATGTTGTATCGGAATATTTGCCAATACCGATTGATAGTTACTATCACTGTTACCAAAACGCATCATCACGTCCCAGTACTTCTCATTTAATCGGTAATTATTTAGCATATCATAAATAGAGTCAAAATACACTGGATTTTGGGTTTTACATAGGTATTTTGATATGGTTCTGTTAAATGCATCCTGTCTGATTCTGTTATGAAGTGCCATCAGACCTTCAAGACTGTCTCTTTCTGATTTTGCATATGCTGCATTTCTAATTCCGTTTTTTAAGTATCCGGGCATCGGATTCTGTCGTTCATCAAGTTTGTTTAGCAATTCCTGTGAACGGGCAGTTTTAGGATTGGATGTCATGACCTCATAGATCATGGTATTGTTTAAAACATCCTCTTTCTCTATGGCACTGGACATAACGGTATCTGAGATATAAGGAGACTCTGCAAGCAACTCACTTCTGATCTCCATACTTTCAGGTGGGGTACTCGATTCAACATCATAAACCATTTCAGGTGTATCTCCACCATCTATCGAAAGATCTAAAGTAGATGTTAAGTTATTTACTGAATTAGTTTCGGTATTAAAATCAGATTTTAAGGATTCTGTAGAAGCGGAACCTCCCTGATTGCCAATTTCATAGGGATCATATTTTTGAGGACAGGCATTCGACGCTATATATGTGTTTCCAGTAACTGGATCAGGATCAACACCATCAATATTATAATCTTCTGGAACTAAAGGAGAGGATAAAGGTTCATCATGATGATAATATGTAATAAATATACCATCATTATAAATATCTCTGTATGACAGCGCACTAAACTTACTGAATCTATTCCCAGCAGGATCCGTTACTAAAGGTCCATAATGACCCTGTATCGGCTTAATTCCATAATCATCAGGAGTCTGTTCATCACCATGTACACGAATATCCTGATTACACTCCATAAATTCATTACAGAGTATCTCCAATCCAATGTCTTCCTTTCCAACAGTTCCCTGGTTAATACCCTGCGTCTTGATCGCCTCATTGATCTTCTCAAAAGAGTTGTTATAAATCAGGTTTTCATTCACACCCGATTCATTCACCACAATGCCGTGCTGTCCTCCCCGAGCCGCGATGAATCGCCGGCTCTACAACCTGACAATCCTCCTACGCCATAGCTTTGGGCGATAAGACCCGACAACAATGACAACCTTGACAAGCCTATTTACGATCCCTCTCTTCCGCCTCCTCAACCAACTCCATTGCATCTCTTACCCATGCTCCTTTTGCTTTGCGCAACGACTTTAATGCTTCGGCATACTCTTCCTGAAGCGCTGCGGTTCTTTCCCTGTTGATGTGGATGAGAAGAAGGTAAGTGGTGATGAACCCTTCTCTTCCTTCGTGGGTGTTTAGATTTTGGGAATACCGGTGTAACTGCACTTCCTGTTGATTGCGGAAGGCCTGAGCATCAAACCCCGGAGGTAACATAATGTTGGGAATCACATTGGTATTTATGCTTATGACATCCGGCATTAAACGATCCTGAGGATTATCGTTTAATGGAGCGTAGAAATTTATCTTTCCATTGGATATCTCCACATAGGGTTTGCTGTAGGGTTGCGCGATTGCACTTAGTGAAATGAGGAGGACGAGGGAGATAAGTATTTGTTTCATTGTTCTTGATTTTTATGTATCAAACTCTTTTGTTGTGAGGTAGGGCCAATTCATGAATTGGCCTTACCGTGCCGTTGACAGACCTCGTATGTTTGCTTCGTGTAAGTAGAATTGTAAAAAATGAGATATTTATAGTTTCAAAATAAGTAACGAAAGAAGATACAGGAATAGCAGGGAGAC
>RZYD01000016.1 GCA_009930445.1 Bacteroidia bacterium
CGCTTGGAGGCTCCACTACTTCTTCACTAGCTGAAGCGGTGGAAATGACTTTTTTGTCTTTTTTTGTTTTCATAATAAACACAATAGTTGTTTTTAAGGAAAAAAAATGTCGTTCTATGTAAGTTTAAATAACACATAATCAATTATTTATATAGAATTCCAATGCCATGAAATTCTATAGCAATAATACTCATTTTTTCAATTTCAAAACATAATTCCATTATTTACAAAAAACAATTTTATGGCGTATCCTGCTATGCTTTTTTATCCCTGTTTCTTTACAAAACACGCTAGTGGCTGAAAGGGAAAACGGGTCTGTTCTTTCGGTTTGTTGTCTCATGGGCGGGTTATCGTGGTTCTGATTTTTATCAAAGAATTCATCGCTGAAACATCATAATAAGACTCTAATAATATTGACTTTCCGGATCGTGTCCGGGTATAATTTATTGTATTTCTGATTTCGGGCTGGACTCGGCTAAGGTTATTTTTTTTGGATACCCAGGCAGGTTTTCTTTTGTCCATCGCTGATTATTATTCTGTAAGCGCCGGAGGGGAATGCCTGCAATGGCAATGAAATTGCGTTTTTGTTTTCGCTTTTTAAGTGCATCATTTGTTTTCCGTTGAGAGAAAAAACATTGATATCCAGATTTTTTTCAGGGAGGCCACTAAGCAAACAAAAGTGGGTAGCCGGATTTGGGAATACCGCAAGTTGTTTTTCTATGATTTCCATTTCTCCGGTTGCACATGAATCGCAGGAGCCAAAACAAACTACCGGTAGAATTGCCGGTGCTTCGGGGACAATAATAGCGCGGTTTCCGTCGGGAATCGAAGCACAATACCCTGAGAGCAGCTCATATTGTGCCCAATTGGAAATGGCTCCATTGATAAATTTGTATTCAATGGTATCTCCCGAAGATAATTCCAGTGTGGCTGAATATATTGTTCCATCGGGTATCATTTCAGGGCCATCACTCCATTCATTCCACGACCCATTCATATGGACACCTTCTTCTGAAACCGTTTCATTTTGCATATCTACATAAAATGTAACCGGAGTTTTTTCTGCTTCAGTTTCGGAGCATATACTTACATTGTCGATTTTAAACCAATCATTATCCCCACCCATATTAAAATGAAGTTGTCCGGTTGAACAGGTAGGTTCTGTCATGGTGAACCGGAACGAAAAGGTTTGCCACGTTTCAGCCAGTTGAAATTCGAATTCGTTGCAAAAGGGGGTATAGTTGTTGCCCTCTTCTCTAACACAAGAGTAAACCGACCGGTTATTACTTGCGGCCGCATCAAATTGAATCGTATAGGTTCGTCCGTTTTCGATCACAAAGTTCGAGGTTGTCATAAACTGACTCCAGCATAATTCACCATTATGGTCTTCAAATGTTAGTAATGCTTCATTATTGCTATTTTCAACCCTTGTATTGCAATCGGGGGTCCATAGAAACCAGTATTCCAATTCTTCATCGAATGTACCGTTTTTTACCTGACCGGATAATTGGTTTGTTATGGGAATCGTTTTTTGGGTAAAAATTTCCGGGTTTTCGCTGCTGCGGGCTACAACAATAACCTCATTTTCACCACATCCCCGGGCAGTTAAGAATCCATTTTCGAGTGTTGCGAAATCGGTATTGCCCTGTAGCTCCCAGGTGATCTCATCCAACGAATTTTCAGGGAAACCGTTGGCGATAAAATACAGGCTACCCTGGTTTTCATGGATTTCATACGCACCGTTTAAACTAATCAGCTGAATATCGGACAGGGGAGGGAAAAGAACATCCTGACTTGCATTAACAACAAATACTTTTGACTCCCAGGCCTGAAGGATTTGTGAAAAGTAGTTCAATCCCTGCAGGGGGATAGCAGTCAAGGCTGTTATTTCATACAAATTTTGAATCGTTGTATTGTAAAAAGCCGGATCCGACAAGTTAACAGTAACTTGTTGCGGGGAGGAAGTGCAATTCGCTATGGTGAGAATAATGGCTGTATCGTTTCGTGCTGTATAGGCATATACCTGTTGGGAATTGGAAATTTCAACACGTTGAATTATAGGATAATTCCCTAAAAAGCATTTTCGTATTTTGATTAAGCGTGTGTAAAACGGCATTGTATTTAAGGGGTCAGTAAGGTCATAACTTCCATTAGATCTTACGCCTCCTACCATCTCCCCCTGAAAAATATTGGGCAACCCATACGTGGTTGCCACAATAGCAAAGGCTGTTCGTTCCTGTTCCCACCCATAAAGTGTATGCAGGTAGTCGAAATAGCCGCAATTGGCATAGCGAAGCACCAGTCCACTATCAGGAGTTCCTGTAGTGAGTAATTCATGCAATAAGTCAGGAGAATAATTTCCTGCAAAGATTGCGGGAAAACCCAGCGTTTCATTATTCCATTGTGTATTCAGATACCAGTCGTAGGCTGAATCTCCGAAATCATAATAATTGACCTCCGGATGATTCCGGTTATCCCCTTCCTGTAAGATGAAAAGATTAGGATTGATATTTCTGAGTCGTTTTAGCAGGGTGGTCATAAATTCAGGAGAACGTAAAAACGACTCCTGTCCACAGTCGATTCTAAATCCGTCGACATTGGCCACTTCCACCCAATATTCCATTAAACGGAAAAAATAGTTTTGGGTGTAGGGGAAATCCAGGTTAGTGTAAACACATTGCCTTCCATTGTCCGGGCTGTAGAGGATATCCGATTCGCCCGGAATACCTTCCCATAAAACAAAATTCAAATAGGGTTCGGCTAGATCCTGCAATAAAAATGAGGGATATAAAAAAGGATGAAAAGGACAAATATGGCTTAAGGGAACATCGAACAGCACTTTTATTCCATATTGATGTGCCGTAGCGATTAAATCCTGCAATGCTTCCATGGAGCCGTAGGGTTTATGAATTTCAAAATGGTCGTAGGCGATAAATCCCCCTGAAACAAAGGGGGTTATGCGAAAAGTATTGATTCCTGCTTTTTTTATATGCGGTAAAATAATTTTTAAGCCTTCAAAAGTGAATTGATCCAGAAAACTCTGTTCTACTTCATAAATGACCATTTCTTTCATCCAGGGTGCTCGTTGATGAATGCCCAAAAAGTTTGCTTCTCCATCATTAATAATCAGCATTTTACGTGCTGTATAAGCCTCTCCTTGGTTGTCGGAGGCCTGCAGTCCGAAGAGATATACACCGTTGGTTTGTGGAAGCGGAAAGGTTAGCTGTGGGTCTGATCCTGCTATCCCCATCATTTCAGGATTATTTTCATCTTCGAACCATTGCCATTGCAGGCCTTGCTCGGGTTGGTCGTGCTGTATAGCGTTGATTAGTATTTCATTACCTGATACTATGCCCTCTAATTCAACCCACCAGGAATGCCGTATTTCGGCACTTACCCTTATTTCGTCAACCGGAACAGCTAGTTGATCTTGTGTGTAAGCCACTTTTATCGAATTGGGGCCGGAGATGATTTGCACCGGAACACCAAAATACCCGGTTTCATTCACTGTAGCCTGATAAACCGTACCATTATTTTCGATGAAAACTGCAGAAGGATAGGGCGATGTAAATACGCGACCCCAGGCCAGCAAGGTATCCATTCGATACACGATAGTATCCATCATTAATTTTATGGGCCGGTATTGAAACTGAGACGTACGGCTGATGGATCCCTGCGAGGTTGTATAGTGGATCGTAACGGTGTTATTTCCTGACAGTAAAAAATCAGGAGCAACAATTTCCAGTGTTTGGGTTTCTGCATCGTAATATTGTGCGGCATTGTTTACTGGGTTTCCGTTTATGGTTACCATGATCGATGCGGTTATCGGAGGGTTTTCCGATGTAAAAGCAAAATTTGCACGGATTCGGTTTTCACGCATCATATCTCCGTTTTTAGGAAGGAGGTAGGAAATCATGGGGTCGGTAACATGCATGATGGATCCATGGGAAGGGATTCCCTCCGGATAATCCGGATTTTCCGGATCCCAGCTATAACTGTTATCCCGTAATAAATGATAATGGAATTCGCCTGGCTGAAGCCCCAGGGTTATTTTAAAAATCCGATCCCCGTCGTCGTCTGTCAGGTCATGCAGGTTAGGCCAATTCCATAGTTGGACGGTTTGGTACTGGTGGTTGCGTGCATCAAGATAAAAGGTTACCGGAACGGTTTGCCCGAAAGAGGTTTGCGTAATTATGGGCATTGCCAGCAAAAAAAATACATTCAGTTTCATGCGGTAAATAGTCGTTAGTCAGGAAATTATGGGTTTGCATATTGCATAGCATAAATATTTCTCCGGGGGTATATTCAGGAAGGATGCGTATTTCATGCTACGGATTGTTCAGGCTTTTTGTTTTGGATGGATAAAGATAGAAAAAAAATGGTTCAGGGGATTCAGCCTGAATTTTTTATCAGTTTTTCAAACAGGGCTATGGCGGTTGGAATGATTTCGTCAGGGAAATCATAGGTGTTGTTATGCAGGTTTGCCTGTTCGGTACCGGCGCCGATTCCAAACATACATCCGGGCCACCGTTTTGTAAAATGCCCGAAATCTTCCGACCAGTCGAAGGTGTCGTTGTTTTTTTCTATGGGTAATGAAAGGCTTTTGGCTGCCTTTTCTACCTTAGAGTTGGCCTGTGGGTGTGATGTTGTTGCCGGGAATATTTCTGTATAATTTATCGAGAGGGTAAGGAGATGCTTTGCTGCAATGGCTTTGACGAGCATTTCCGTAGCAGTGCAGAGTTGTGTCATTGCTTCATCGCTGCGAGTGCGCAGTGTGGCCATCAGAACCCCTTCTCCGGGGCTGGTGCCAAAGGCAATTTCTCCTACTTTCAGGTGGATCAGGGTGATTTTGGCTGCATAGCCCTGGGATTTCATTTTTTCAGGCAGTTGCGAAAGGGCCGGAATCATTTCTGCAATGGCAAACGCCGGGTTGATTCCTTTTTCCGGTTCTGCCGCATGGGCCGTTTTTCCCGACAAGTGTATTACAATACCCCTGGAGGCGGAAGCAAAGAAACCATCGCGCAGAATGATACGATGTTTTTCCTTGCCGGGAATATTATGGAAGGCAAATACGATATCGGGCGAAAGATGGGCAGGAAAATTTCCTTGAAGCATGGCTTGAGCACCCGTTCCGGTTTCTTCGGCTGGCTGGAAAACCAGTATGGCTTTGCCTTTTTTCAGGGGGGCTTGTGTGAGCCGTTCTGCCAGCCCGGCCAGTATTGCGGTATGCCCGTCGTGGCCACATTTATGAGAAATCCCGGCCTGTAGCGAATGATAGGGTACCAACGGGGGCTCGTCAATAGGTAAGGCATCCATATCACTGCGAATAAGGGTTACAGGTCCGGGATTTCCACTGTCGAAAACCAGCACAATCCCATAACCCCCGATTTGTGTGTATTTTTCTGCCGGCGTTGTATCCGCAAGGTAGTGAAGAATGGCACTGGCTGTGGCTTTTTCATTTCCTGATAATTCCGGATGACGATGTAGTTTATGGCGAAAACCGATCAGTTTTTTTAAATAATTCTCCATTTCGCACCAAAGATACGAAAATGAAGCTATTCATCGGAGAAATCACGCAGACGTTCGCGGTAGGTCGAGAAGACTTGTGCTCTGGACACAAAGCCCACATATTTTCCATGATCCAACACTGGGATATTATAATGCCTTGATTTACTGAATTTTCTTGCTACCGAATCCATCGATTCTGCGTATTCAATGTGTACATCCGGCATATACATTAAATCACGTACGAAAGTGGTATCGTACATTTCATGATTAAAAATAATATGCCGGACATCATTGATAAATACTACCCCAAGGAAATAGTTTTCTTCGTCGAGTACCGGGAATACATTACGCTCAGAAGTTGCTACGGCCTTAACAAAATCGCGCAGTGATTCGTTTTCTTTTACTACCGTAAAGTTTTTTTCAATGAGTGGTTTAATGCTCATCATCGAGAGTACCGATTTATCTTTGTCGTGTGTGATTAACTCGCCTCTTTTTGCCAGATGGCGGTGATAGACACTATGTTTTTCAAACATAATAATTGTGAGGTACGCGATGGTTGAAGTAATAATGAGGGGCATAAAAAGGGCGTATCCGCCGGTTATTTCGGCAATAAGGAAAATAGCTGTCATGGGGGCATGCATCACAGCGGCCATGATTCCTGCCATTCCGACAAGGGAAAAATTCAACTCGGAAACCGGGGTAAAAAGCAGCGCATTATTGAGTCGTGCGGCAATAAAACCGGTTAACCCTCCAATAAACAGGGAAGGGGCAAAGATACCTCCCACTCCGCCGCTGCCGTTGGTAAGTGCCATTGCCAATACCTTCAGTATAATGATAATAAAGGTGTAAAGTATTAACAACCAGTAATTATTTTGTATGCCGAAGAAAAGGCTGTTATCGACTAAAGTGCCTGCTTCACCGTTAAAAATACTGTTCAAGGTTGAATATCCTTCACCAAACAATGGCGGGAAGAGAAAAATCAGCAATCCCAGCACTGTACCGCCCACTAAAGCGCGGACCCAGGGGTTTTTAATTTTTTTAACCAGATTTTCGCCCTGTACCGACATGCGGGAAAAATAGAGGGCAACAAACCCGCAGATAATACCGAGCAGGATATAATGCGGAATATGCGGTATGGCGAAGGTTTCGGTTACGGTGGGCGAAAATAATACTTCATTACCCATAAAGAAATAGGCAAGCGAACTGGCGGTAACAGCTGATATTAACAGGGGTACCAGCGAAGCCATGGTGAGGTCGATCATTAAAATTTCCAGTACAAAGAGTAAGCCCGCCAGCGGAGCTTTAAAAATTCCGGCAATGGCACCTGCTGCTCCACAGCCGGCCAGAAGTGTGATTTTTTTATAGTTCAAATGAAAATACCGCCCCAGATTTGAGCCAATGGCCGATCCTGTAAGTACTACAGGGGCCTCAGCTCCTACCGATCCACCGAAGCTGATGGTCAGGGTGCTGCTCACGATTGAACTCCACATATTATGTGGCTTGATCAGGCTGTTTTTCCGTGAAAATGCATACAATATCTTGCTTACTCCATGGCTGATATCTTCTTTGATCACAAAAGTGATAAATAGCAGGGTGAGAAGAATTCCGGTTACGGGATACAGAAGGTACATCCAGCTGGCCGACTCAACGTCGAAGCCGCTGGTAAGCAGGCCACTCATGAAATGGAGTGTATTTTTTAGCACAATGGCAGCAAACCCGCTGATCAGACCCACTAAAAAGGCAAGCAAAATCAGAAACTGCTGCTCGCTCAGGTGTTTGTTGGTCCAGACAATTATTTTTCCGGAAAAGGATCGTTCACTCATGGGCCGGCAAATGTAGATAAGTTAGTGCATTATTTCAAGTACCCAATCCGTATCAGGGTAACATTTTATTCGTCTGAGAACAGGCGCATTTTTCTGCGATAAGTAGAAAAGAGTTTTGCCCTGGAAATAAAGCCGACATATTTTCCCTCCTTAATTACGGGAAGGGTGAAATTATCAGTAATACGGAATTTATTGGCCACTGTTTCCATATCTTCCTCATAATTGATTACAGGCTCGGGCATAAAAGTGAACTCCTTCACCTTATGCACGGTATATAATTCGGGTTTAAACATTACTTTTCGTACATCGTCGAGAAATACAATCCCCAAAAAGTGTCCTTCATCATCAATAACCGGGAAAATATTTCGTGTACTTTTTGCAATTGCATCGCAGAGCTGTCCGAGTGTATTATCAGGATGAACAGTGATAAAATTATTTTCGATTAGCTTTGGTATTTCCATCATTGAAAGTACTGCTTTATCTTTATGATGGGTGATAAGCTCTTTACGTTTGGCCAGCTGAATGGTGTACACAGAGTTGGTTAGAAAGAGTCGTGTGGTAAGAAAAGAAAAAGTGGCCGTAATCATCAGGGGCAGAAACATTTTATATCCTCCGGTAATATCTCCGATAAGGAAAATACCGGTAAGGGGTGCATGTAATACTCCGGCAATCATCCCTGCCATGCCCAGAAGCGAAAAATTTCCCGGGAACAATTCTTCTCCGCTGAACCCATTCAGCACAAGAGCAAAAACAAGCCCTGCATTGGCTCCCATAAAAAGGGTAGGTGCAAAAATACCACCGATTCCACCGGCACCAAAGGTAATCGATGTCGCAAAGGCTTTTAATATGATGAGCGCCAGAATAAGCAGTATCAACAAATAGGGTTCATGACTGAAAGCTTGAAACAGAGATCCTTCAAACAAGGGGAAGGCTTCTCCTTGTAAACAAAAGTTGGTAATTTCATAGCCTTCACCATACAAAGCAGGAAAAAGAAAGATTAATAAGCCAAGCAACAGCGCACCGATAATCCATTTTTTGAAATCGCCTTTTATTTGTTCAAAAATTCCGTTTATCCAGATATAGATTTTGGTAAAATAAACGGAAAATAAACCCGTAATAATGCCCAGAATAATATAGAAATGGATTTTTGAAAAATCGAAGACAAAATCAGTGTCAAAAGGATAAAGTACATCCTGACCCAGAAAGAGGTAGCTGGTAACGATGGCTGAGGCGGAGGCCAGCAGCAGGGGTATCAGTGCCGAAAGGGTGAGGTCAAGCATAATAACTTCAAGTGCAAAGACAATGGCCGCTACGGGAGCTTTAAAAATAGCGGCCATGGCCCCTGTGGCGGCGCATCCTAAAAGCAGGGTTGTTTGTTTGTAGTTCAGATGCATAAGCCTGCCGAGAGCAGATCCATAAGCCGCTCCTGTTGCCACCGTTGGGCCCTCCAGTCCTACTGAACCGCCAAAGCCTACAGTGACAGCACTGGTAATAATAGAGGAAAACATATTGTGCGGGCTGATGCGGCCGTTGTTTTTGCTGATTCCGTAGAGTACATTGGGAATTCCATGCCTGACGGGTTGCCGCAGGAAGTATTTGATAAAAAGCACTACCAGCAAAATTCCTGCTGCAGGAAGGATTACATAAGAGGCCAGGTGATTTTCAACAAAGGTATTATTGCGTAAGAAATGTTGAATCAGGTGTACGCTTCGCTTTATGATTACTGCTGCAATTCCGGAAGTTATGCCTATTACAACGCTTAAAAACAGAATAAAAACACGATCACTCACATGCCGTAACCGCCAAATGAGTATTCGTTTTATTATTTTCTGCAACGAAATTATCATACGTTTCAAATATAGAATATTTCTTGTTATCTCTTTTTTGATAATGCTTTAGGGCCGATGCTTTAACACCTCCACCTGATAGAATCCGGCTGTTTGTTTTTTAACCTGCGTGTAAGCGGTTTTTACAGTATCCGGCAGTGGAATCGTTCCTGAACCGGATAGCAGCACCAAATAATCCGGTTCCTGACCGGGAACGATCCGATTCCAGGCTACCTGGTCGTAATCAAAATACCTTGAATAATAATTGATCGAATCCAAAAGTGACCCTTCGTTGCGCCTGGTCATAAAATGACCACTCAAGGTTTCATAGTTATTATAGCAGATTATATTTTTTTCAATACCCAGCGCATTATCCGAATGTTTCAGATACCAGGGAACATTCTTTTTTATCACGGCAACCGAAGAAAATGGCTCCCATTCCGACGAAAGTGAATAAAAACAAGTGATAACCGGATCATTGTTTTTTTCCCAAAAGGCAAAAATTTCTTTTCGGTGCATTTCTGCCCCAATCAGTAATGGGATTAAAAAGATTAAATATCCCTTTCTGAAAGCGGATTTATGCATATAAACGGCAATAAGCATGATGGAAAAAAGTACCAGCATGAACTCCAGTCGCATATCCACATACGATCCTGCTCCGGTTATTTGGTTGGGTAGCAACAGTAAGGCTGCAAACAGAAAGAGCCAAATTCCGGTCAACATACGAACCGTAACAAGAGTCATCCGTTGCCGTAGGGTATTGGCTGCGTGTGGGGTAGGGCGACGGAAAAACTTTAGAAATACGGTTAGCAGTGATAACAGAATAAGCATTCCCAGGGTAATGGAAAGGATATGCAGGCCGGTACGGTCAATACCTGTGTCATAGCCTTTCAGGCATTCAAGATGTATAAGTGCCGCCAATGTTTTAAAAATATTAAAATCAGGAGTTAGGGAGGAGGCGATTTTTGTGCTGAAGAAAAGATAGCGAAAAAATAATAAGCCGGGGATACTGTTGGAAAGCAGGAAAAGGCCCGAAAGGGGGAGAAAAGCAGAAGGAGTCTTTTTTTTTTCTTTAGAGGTGTTCCGGAAAATCAAAAAGAAAAGAATCAACAGAAAGGTAGCGGCGGCAGCAATTCCAAAAATAAAAATATGCGTACAGTAAATAAGTAAGGGCAGAACAGCCAGAATGAGGTATTGCGTGAATCGGGGCCGTGAAAGGTGACGGATCCATAACCCCAAAAGCAACAGCATAAAGGCAACAGCCAGATTAAAGTTGATCATTCCGGCAATACTGGATGAATTAATGAGGATTGGAAGGATGAGTAGCGACCATAATGGATTAATTTTTAACCCCGATAAAAAATAGAGAAAACTAAGTTGCAGGCTAATAACCATGAAAAGAATTACGATCCGGGAGGCCATGGCGCCATGCATAAAATTCATTAACAAGGCCATCATTACATGATCGGTCATATTCGTGAAATGAAGAACTTCAGTACGATAAAAATTTTCCATACCCTGCCCGGGAGCAAAAAGAAGCTGTTGAAGAATGCGAGAATTATAGATATGTGCACTCCAGTCGGCCAATGGCAACACATCAAACTGAAAAACCCGGTATCCTATACTTATATTGATGATTATCAGCAGAATGGCCGTAAGCATTGCAGGGGAGAACAGGTCTTTGTTTTTTTGGCTTAGTGATAAATGCATGCTGTGTTTTTCTTAACCGTTTTTATCCGGTGGATAAAAGTACAATAAGCTTTCACAATAAAAAACCTCAAGTGGCCCGGAAAAGGTACGATTTTACAACAGAAACGTTGGTTTTCATGCGCGGGTCTATGAAATTTTTTTTGATTCCCGCCGATAGTTGTACATTTGAAGATAAAACCCATCGCATGGCAAAGAGTAAAAGTGTATACATCTGCAGCAATTGCGGAGCCCAGAGTGCCCGATGGATAGGGCGATGTCCTTCCTGCGGCGAATGGAATACCTATGTGGAAGAAGTGATTCATCAGGAAAAGAGCGAACAGGGTTGGCAACATCCGGAGGGGAAAAAAGTCGATGCGAAAGCGGTTCCTATCCATGAAGTACCCCAGGGCTATGAGCGAAGAACAGCAACCCCGGATCATGAGTTTAACCGTGTACTCGGAGGAGGAATTGTCCCCGGGTCACTGGTTTTGCTCGGCGGCGAACCGGGCATCGGAAAGTCTACGCTGATGTTACAAATTGCGTTGGCGCTCACTGACCAGAAGATATTATACCTCAGCGGGGAGGAGAGCATAAGCCAGATCAGAATGCGCGCTGCCCGTTTGGGCATGTCTCAGGCTCCCCATCTTTATTTAATGGCTGAGACGAACACAGATGCAGTTTTCCGGCAAACCCGAACCCTCCGGCCCGACCTTCTGATCGTCGATTCAGTACAAACCCTCCAGTCGGAATTGCTCGACAGCGCGGCAGGAAGTATTAGTCAGATCAGAGAATGCGCCGGCGAGATGCAACGATTCGCCAAAGATACCCGAACCCCGGTTTTCCTTATAGGTCATATTACAAAAGATGGAACCCTGGCAGGGCCCAAGTTACTCGAGCACATGGTAGATACTGTGGTACAGTTTGAAGGCGACCGGAATTACGGCTATCGTATTTTGCGTTCGGTAAAAAATCGTTATGGTTCAACTTCGGAGCTGGGTATATATGAAATGCAGAATAATGGCCTTCGGGAAGTTTCCAATCCTTCGGAAATTCTTCTTTCCCAGCGCGATGAAAACCTGAGTGGGGTGACGGTATCTGCCACCCTGGAGGGGATGCGCCCGTTGCTTATTGAGGTGCAGGCACTGGTGAGCAATTCCTCTTACGGAACGCCTCAACGTACTGCCAATGGGTTCGACCTGCGACGAATGAATATGCTGTTGGCTGTCATTGAAAAACGTTTGGGTTTTCGGTTAGGTACGAAGGATGTTTTTGTCAATATTGCGGGCGGATTGCGAATCAATGAACCTGCTACGGATCTGGCGTTGATTTGTGCAATTCTTTCCAGCCATGAAGATACGGCCATTGCCCAGAATGTATGTTTTGCTGCTGAAACCGGCCTTAGCGGTGAAATCCGGCCAGTGGTAAGGGTGGAAAATCGTATCCGTGAAGCGGAGAAGCTGGGCTTCAAAAAGGTCTATGTCTCCCGGTACAATATGAAAGGCTTGGATACCTCCCGCTTCGGAATTGAAATTGTTCCTGTGGGAACGTTGGAGGAAATTTACAGGCTATTGTTTTGATTTATTTGATCACTTGGTGTGCCGGTTAAAAGGGCCAAAGAGGCACAATAATATTATCCGACGATCCGGGGTACGGTGGTCAATTACGGTACCAACTCATCCAGCGCATCCTTTAGAAGAGGATACTTAAACGTGAAACCGCAGTCGAGGAGGCGTTTAGGCACTACTGACTGGCCTTCGGTTAGCAGAATTGCCCCTTTGCCATACCTTAGCCGTAATGCCCACCCCGGGAGAGGAAAAAGGTGAGGCTTGTGGAGTTTTCTGGCCAGCATCCGGGTATATTCCGCGCTTTGGATAACTCCGGGGCTTACAATATTTACAGCACCATGAATTCTGGGATTATGCATCGTAAATTCATAAGCACGAAGCACATCTTCAATATGAACCCAGGCCACGGGTTGCTTGCCGGAGGCGATGGTTCCTCCGAAGCCGGTTTTGTAAATTTTTACCATTTTCGCGAAAGCCCCTTCTTTTTTATCTAAAATAATCCCGAAACGAAAAATTGCAACACGGCATTTTTTCACGGCCTGCATGGCTTCTGCTTCCCAGTTTTTACAAATCTGGCCGGGGAATCCCATGTCATATACAAAATCATCCTCGCTATGAACGCCGTTGGATTGATAGATACCTACGGCTGAGGTGCTGATAAAAAGGGAAGGAGGACGCTCCGCCTCCCGGATGGCCGTGGTAAGGTTCCGGGTGGTATTTATTCTGCTGCTGCGGATCACTGCCTTATTTTTTTTGCTCCAGCGCCGCAGGAGCGATGCCCCCGAAAGATGAATAATTATATCCGCGGTATTGATTTTTTCTAATAAGCTATTGTAATCCTTGAGCAGGTCATGGCGTGTAAGTGTGATGATCTCATCTCCTTTATTCAGGAAAAACGATCTGACTCTGCCTCCCACAAATCCGGATGTTCCGCTGACTCCTATTTTCATACTGTAATACTATTGATTTTTATGGTTCTAAATCGCTGTGATGAATACCCTGCTTCCGGGTTCTGTTAATCAACGGGTTCGTTTTACAAAATAAAGATACGATTTTGATGTTTTTTTACCCTAAAAATTCTTCTTCTAAAACAATCTATTGGTTTTTATTGTTCAAACATACTGTATACCAGCTATAAACCGCAAAAGGCAACAGATAATTATTTGGTTTTTGTCATGGCACGACTGATAAAATGTTGTAAGTTTGCAGTCCAGAAATTTGCTAACATTTTGCTAACAAAAACTTAGAAACATGGATGCCAATAAGAAAGGTCCTGAAATTCTGAAGTATTTTCCGCCGGTCAGCACGGATCAATGGGAAGCCCAGATTACTAAAGACCTGAAGGGGGCTGATTATGAGAAGAAACTGGTATGGAATACAGCCGAAGGCTTTAAAGTACGTCCGTATTATCGTTCTGAAGATATACAGAACCTGCCCTACCTGAACATTGCTCCCAATGAATTTCCATTTATGCGAGGCGCAAAAAATGACAATACCTGGTTGATACGACAGGATATTGTGGTTACTGACCCTAAAAGTGCAAACGAAGAGGCACTGGAAATTTTAAACAAAGGGGTGGATTCGCTGGGTTTTGTTGTTAATTTGCCTCCTGCGAATACTGCTTTTTTTTCTGTTTTACTTCATGCCATCGATCTTCAGGCGGCGGAGGTAAATTTTACAGGACAGGCTGCCGCACAACTTCCCCGGTTATTTATGGAATGGGCCGGAGCGATGCATGCGGATGTTTCGCGCATTACTTTTGATATTGACCCACTTGGGGAGTTGACCCGCAAGGGCGCTTTTATGGAAAGTGGATTGGAAGCTCTTCGTTCTGTGCTGGCCGAAAATGTAAAAAATACCGACGGGGTTGCACAGACCCTTGCCGTCCACGGCGATATTATTCACAATTCCGGGAGCACTCTTGTGCAGGAATTAGCCTGTGCCCTGGGAATGGCGGTGGAGTACCTTGAATGGCTTACAGATAAAGGTATTTCGATAGATAAAGCGGCCAGATCGATGCGATTCGTTTTTGCCATCGGATCGAATTATTTTATGGAAATGGCCAAACTGCGCGCTGCCCGCACCCTTTGGGCTCATGTCCTCAAGGCTTACGGCATGGATGAATCCCTGCAGCTTCCCATGGTTATTCATGGTGTGACTTCCGATTGGAATAAATCTGTTTATGATCCGTATGTCAATATGCTTCGTACTACTACCGAATCAATGGCTGGCGTACTTGGCGGTGTTCATTCTTTTACTGTTTTGCCCTTTGACCATATTTTCCGTACCCCGACTACCTTTTCCACTCGAATTGCCAGAAATCAGCAACTTATTCTTAAGGAAGAATGCTATTTTGATAAAGTAGCGGATCCGGCAGCAGGCTCATATTATGTTGAAAACCTGACGGAATCGATAATGGAGAATGCCTGGCGTCAATTCCTTATTCTGCAGGAACAAGGGGGGTATTTGAATGCGTTCACCGAAGGAAAAATTCAGGAAGTGATCAAAACTGCTGCACAGAAAAGAGATATGAATTTGGCACTACGTCGGGAGAATTTGCTGGGGACTAATCAGTTTCCGAATTTTGGCGAAATAATAGAAGAGGGATATGGCCCTGAAATTTTTTACCCTGAGCGTTCCATCGCTTCGGAGGCCTTTGCCGAACCCTTGACTCCCTACCGCGGTGCTATGGCCTTTGAAGCCCTTCGTTATAAAACCGATCAGCACACAAAACGGAATAACCACCGGCCATTGGCGTTTATGCTGCCCATTGGAAATATGGCCATGCGCAAAGCAAGAGCCCAATTTTCCTGTAATTTCTTTGCCTGTGGTGGTTTTGATGTGGTAGATCATAACGGGTTTAAAACTATCGGCGAGGGGGTTCAGGCGGCAAAAGCAGCTAAGGCCGATATCGTAGTCCTTTGCAGCTCAGATGAGGAATATGCTACACTGGCACCGGAAGCCGCCAACCTGCTGAAAAATCATGCACTGCTGGTGGTCGCCGGCTATCCTGCCGCCATTATTGATGCCCTTAAGGCAAAGGGTATTGAACATTTTATTCATGTTCGATCCAATCTTCTTGAATCATTATCCATATTTCAACATCTCACAGGAATCCAATGAGAAAGACAGCATTGATCGACTATCAGAATATTTCAGTCTTTTCAGAGATTGACAAGCTGGAGGCTGTAATTGTTCATTCTCCCGGACCTGAGGTAGCGAATGTTACGCCACTCATTGCGCAAAAAGCACTTTATAGTGATATACTTAACTATAAAATTGCCAGCGAACAACACGATACCTTTCGTAAAGTGCTGGAAAAATATACCCGGGTATATCAGGTGAAAGAGTTGCTCATGGATATTCTGAAGGAGGATCAGACAAAATATAAACTGATCTTTAAGGTTTGTGAAAATGAAGATGTCTTTCATTTGAAAGATTACCTGCTTTCCTTGAATGCAGATGAACTGGCCACGCAATTGATTGAAGGAGTCGAGATAAAACGCGATTCTCTAACCAATTACCTTTCTAAGGAGCGATACGCGCTGGCTCCCCTGCATAATTTTTTCTATACCCGTGATGCTTCTGTTTCCATTGGAAATACGATTCTTCCCTGTCACATGGCTAATAACATCCGTGAACGGGAAGCCTTGATCATGTCGGCAATTTTTCGGTTTCATCCACAAATTGAGACAGAATTTTTTTGCGAAAATTC
Source organism: Bacteroidia bacterium (assembly GCA_009930445.1). GTDB lineage: Bacteria > Bacteroidota > Bacteroidia > Bacteroidales > BM520 > BM520. The sequence goes on from RZYD01000016.1 coordinate 16,127, forward strand.
CGTACTGGAGAAAAAGAAAGGATTATTTTATGAAGGGGGTGATATTTTGGTGGCCCGTCATGATATTTTGCTGATCGGATTGGGGCCCAGAACTTCCAGCACTGGCATTGATTCTATTGTGGAGCGCATAAAACAGCGTACACAAAAACCGTTTCATGTGCTGGTGCAGGAGCTTCCCGAAAAACCTGAATCGTTTATTCATCTGGATATGGCCTTCACTTTTCTCGACAGGGATCAGTGTATGACTTTCGAGCCTGTTATACGAGAATCAAGCCGTTATGGAACGTATCATATCCACATTGAAAACGGGAGCGTTAAACGTATTCATGAAGTTGGCGGACTGATTTCAGGCCTTCGTGCTTTGGGTATGGATCTGGAACCGTTGAAATGTGGGGGTGATAATGATGAATCCATTCAGGAGCGCGAACAATGGCACAGTGGCACCAATTTTTTTGCCATAGGACCGGGAAAATTACTGGGTTATGGCAGAAACCAATATACCATTGAAGCGATGAACAACCATGGGTATGAAATTATTGCCGGCCGTGATCTTCTTAGTGGGAAACAAAAAGCTCCGGAAAACGGAAAGTTTGTCATTACCATTGAAGGGTCGGAACTGGCTCGTGGCGGCGGGGGTGCCCGTTGTATGACCATGCCGATTAAAAGATCTTAATTAGAAACAGAAAAAATTACATAGCATGAAACCAAATTTCCAACAGGTTGATATTCATTCTCACGGTTCGAAGCCTTCGCAAGGGCGGAAGCCAGCGGAAAATGTCCTGCCCGGATGGATGACCCCGGAGCAGATTCCGGTAAAAAAAATCTATACCAGCAAAGACCTCGAAAACCTGGAGCATCTAACTTATGCTGCGGGTTTGCCTCCTTATTTGCGCGGGCCCTATTCAACAATGTATGTGATGCGGCCATGGACAATTCGTCAGTATGCCGGGTTCTCCACCGCAGAGGAATCGAATGCCTTTTATCGCCGCAATTTAGCTGCGGGACAGAAAGGGCTTTCTATTGCCTTTGATCTTGCTACCCACCGCGGGTATGACTCTGATCATCCCCGTGTGGTTGGTGATGTGGGTAAGGCCGGTGTAGCCGTTGATTCTATCCTTGATATGAATATCCTCTTCGACCAGATTCCTCTGGATAAAATGTCGGTATCGATGACCATGAACGGCGCTGTACTGCCTGTTATGGCTTTTTATATCGTTTCAGGGCTCGAGCAGGGTGTGAAACTGGAAGAACTTTCTGGTACTATACAAAATGATATTCTTAAAGAGTTTATGGTGCGGAATACCTATATTTATCCGCCTTTGCCTTCTATGCGTATCATCGGAGATATTTTCGAGTTTACCTCGCAGAAGATGCCCCGGTTTAATAGTATTAGTATCTCCGGATACCATATGCAGGAAGCAGGAGCCACGGCCGATATCGAACTGGCCTACACATTAGCCGACGGCCTTGAGTATCTCCGTACCGGAATAAAAGCAGGTCTGGCTATTGATGAGTTTGCTCCCCGGCTCTCTTTCTTTTGGGCTATTGGTATGAACCATTTTATGGAAATTGCCAAAATGCGGGCTGCCCGTATGCTTTGGGCCCGAATTGTCAGCCAGTTTAATCCCAAAAACCCGAAATCCCTGGCGCTGAGAACGCATTGTCAGACCAGCGGATGGTCGTTAACAGAACAGGATCCGTTTAATAATGTGGCCCGTACCGCCGTTGAAGCAATGGGTGCTGCCCTTGGACATACCCAGTCGCTGCATACCAATGCGCTGGATGAAGCGATTGCCTTACCTACCGATTTTTCAGCACGTATTGCCCGCAATACGCAGTTGTATATTCAGCTTGAAACAGAAATATGCCGAAGTGTCGACCCGTGGGCCGGATCATGGTATGTTGAAAAACTTACACATGAAATTGCCGATAGAGCCTGGGCGCATATTGAAGAAATTGAAGCCCTCGGTGGAATGGCAAAAGCCATTGAAACGGGTGTTCCTAAAATGCGCATAGAAGAAGCCGCAGCTAAAAAACAAGCCCGTATCGATTCAGGAGTCGATACTATTGTGGGTATTAATAAATATCGCCTCGATAAAGAAGATCCCCTGGAGACCCTGGAGGTCGACAATACCGCTGTGCGGGAAGCGCAGTTACGCCGGCTGGCCACCCTGCGCGCAAATCGTAATGAAGAAGAGGTTCAAAAAGCCTTACAAGCAATAACCTACGCCTGTGAAACGGAATCAGGGAACTTGCTGGAACTGGCAGTTGATGCTGCTCAAAAACGTGCCAGCCTGGGTGAGATTTCCGATGCATGCGAAAAAGTTTATGGGAGGTATAAAGCCGTGATACGTTCTATTTCTGGAGTTTACTCCTCAGAATCAGCCAATAATGAAACCTTTAAAGAGGCTTGTCGGCTGGCCGATGAATTTGCTGAAAAAGAAGGCCGTCGCCCAAGGATTATGATTGCCAAAATGGGTCAGGATGGTCACGACCGTGGTGCAAAAGTAGTGGCAACCGGATATGCTGACATCGGATTTGATGTGGATATCGGACCCCTCTTTCAGACTCCGGAAGAAGCGGCCAAACAGGCCGTGGAAAACGACGTGCATATCCTTGGCGTATCCAGCCTTGCCGCTGGTCACAAAACGCTGGTGCCTCAGGTGATCGGGGAACTTAAAAAACTTGGACGTGAAGATATTATGGTGATCTGTGGCGGCGTCATCCCTGCACAAGATTATCAGTTTCTCTATGATGCCGGTGTGGTCGCTGTCTTTGGCCCGGGAACACGAATTCCCGATGCAGGAATAAAAATTCTGAAAGTGCTGCTCGCAGCGAATGAATAGAATAAGGGAATAGCGCCTCTTATTTGGCAACAGTACCGGCAATCCATGCATTACCGGTACTGTTTTTTTTATACTTTATCGTACAATAAGAACTTTTTCCGTGAAAGTGATTCCCCGGGGCGTCTGGATGCGGATGAAATATAACCCTTCAGGTAAGGATTCGACTGAAATATGTGTTTCATTGCCTGTGGTCATCGCTGATTGTTTTTCATTCCCTGTAACATCGTAAATTCGGATTACACTGTTAACAGGAAGATCAGGGGTAGTAAGGCGCAACTGATCGCTCGCCGGATTTGGGAACACCCTGCTGCTGATGGCTGACATTTCCGCAATGGAAATGGCTGTAGTGGAATAGGTGATGGAGGTTTCATCGGGATATTCAAGATCAATATCAATTATGGCCAGTGGGTATTTACAGCTGCTGCCGTACCATTCGTAGGTAATATAGGTATCTGTACCGGAATCCACAAGAACACCGCCCATATAAGTTTCATACGATTCTGTATCGGTAATTTTTACCCGTAAAACGTTGGAAAAGGTACCGTATGGAGTGGTTAATGTTCCCCAGGCATCGGCAACAGTTTCTATAGTACCCGTGGTTACCATTTCAAGAATCGTTCCCCCATAGTCATACTCCATCGTATATCCATAGGTGTCTTCAAAATTATCCCCATAGGCAAAGGGATAATGCATTACATCCATCGCGTCGGTGTATTCCATCAGGAAGGCCACTTCTTCATAGATGCCCATATAATTGACTTTTAAAACATCGGAGGAGAGATGCATGAATTGAGCCAGGGTTTCTTCCTGGTCAAATTGAATGGCAATATTGCTGTTGGGGACTTGTCCGCCCCAAAGGGTTTGTTCCGGGTCAACAAATTGCATCGTTTCGGTTTCTGTGGCGGTGTATGGGGAAAAGTCCCAGGTTTTACCGGCACCTGCCTCTCCGGGGTTAATATTCGTGTAAGCATCACTGTATATTGTAGCGATCTCATCCCCAATTTCGGGGGCGTGCGTGGCGTGGGTGATAACCAATTGTGCCTGCAGGCTGAACGATAACACTACAGTGCCCAGAATAACGGTAAGTAAAGTTTTCATCATAATCTGTTTTATAAGTAAGTACGAAGTAAATATTTCTCTTAAAATTGGATGTCAGTAAGTGGTGTTTTAGAATTCAAAAATAATACTTTTACCTTTATTTTTAGTAAGCAAAGTTAAACTGGATCCCTTTTTAGCGATTTAGTCAAAAAGAAGTTTCAATAGTTCATTATATTTAATGATTTTGAAGGTTTTCCATGTTCCTTCAATCAGTTTTTGTTCCAGCAATTCAGCAAAGGTTCGTGCCAGGCTGGGTCTGGCCACCCCGATTAGGTCAGCCGCTGATTGTTGGCTCATGTTCATCGTTACGCGA
>RZYD01000017.1 GCA_009930445.1 Bacteroidia bacterium
CCGGATGCACTCAAACTTGCCGGAAAATATATTTTGGCCTCAGTTTTCGGGGTTGCTGCATGATTCGCGGACGGTAGAAAATGGGGAAAGTTTAGTTTCTAAACTATCTTCCAGATTTTTTAAATCTGAATTCCAGCATTCCCCAATCGCTAAATCCCATATATTCCCACTTAACACTTAACACTTCCCACACTTCCCCACTTAACACTTCCAAACTTAATCACTTAACACCTCCCCTATTTAACACTTAAAACGTCCCCCCTTAACACTTAACACTTTCCCCCACTTAACACCTCCCCTACTTAATCACTTAAATCTTAAACTTAAATCTTCGCCCCCACTTAATACGCGTCTTCCCTTCATTCTTCAGCATTCATCCCTCATCATTTTCTTAAATCCCCCAATAATATTCACCCGCAACCCCGCCAGCAACTCCGTCGAATTAACCAAGCGCTCATAGGCAACACCACACCAGAAGGCCAGCGGATTCCAAAGCAGATAATTGGGACAAACCTCTACCATCTTCATCGCCACAATCTCCAAGCCCTCACATTCGTGCGCATCCTACCTATATGGATTATCTACTTCTGTAAGCACTATTTTCTGATTAAGATCTAATGCCTTTTTTGTTTTGAGAAATAAATTGCCAGTTTGCCATACATAATCCACCGAGCAACCTGTTTTACCTTCAGTATCACTCTTTACCATCTCATAGCTCTTTATTATGTTTTCTTCATGCCCATGATCTCTGAATAAAGGAGAGACCACCGTCTTCTTATCAACATTCTCAACGACTAACCTTTTAAAATCATCCATTGATATCAGCACATTCCCTCTATGAGCAGCAAATCGCTCTCGAACACCTTCAAAAGTATGCCCCTTCGCCGAAAAAGTAATAGCAGCAATAGTTCCGTCCCCAAATGAGTATGTTACCGCAATATCGCAATCTGATTGATCGCCTCGAGTCGGATTAATAGTGATTGGATACCTGTTTTCTGGAGCTACAAGCTGAAGAATAAAATCGGTCCAATGGCACAAATTCCCTAATACACGGCCTCCCTCTTCTGCATTGAAATACCAGTTATCGGGAGAAATTTCGTGCCCTGCAATGAACCAATTATACATTGCTGCCCCAGTTTGTGAATCGATAGAGGCCTTTATTGCTCTCCCAATCACACTACTTGGACGATTGAATCCTAAATTCACTTGAGCATCACTCTTTTGCATTGCATCACATAATCGCTCAAGTTGATCCTCACTAACAACATGAGGTTTTTCAATGTGAACATTTTTCCCTGCATGCAGGGCTTCAATAGCATACTCTGCATGGGATGCGTGATTAGAAGCCACATATACCAAGTCAATCGCATCATCAGATATAATTTTTTCTGCATTATCAGTATAATAGAAAAGACCATACTTCTCAAATATAGACGCAGCCCTATGAATATCAGTATCCATTGATGCGCGTATAATACGACCATAGTTCTTTTTCAAATAGTATGCGATATTGCTGAATGCAAAATTCCCACATCCAATCACCCCAACGTGGCCACCTGACTTCAATGGCGATGGCATTTTTGGAAATGTATCATAATGTTTCTTCACATGATACTGTCCTTTTACTTTAACGAAAGTACGCCTAACTCCATAAAGATAAATATACCGAAGTGTTTTTTTTATTTTGAAACCAATACGTTGTTTTGTGTAATCCATCCAATGTTCCTTCGTTTACCAATTAACTAAAGCATCGTAGGTCTTTAGGGCACACTCCCCCCAGGAAAATCTTTCACTCCGCTTTCTGGCATTTTCTTTCAGTTGCTGACGCCATGCAGAATCGTCAGCAACCTCCTGTATTTTTATGGCAAGCTGATTGAGATTCCTTGCCTTATATTCTTGTGAACATCTCTGAAACATTTCCGGCAACGGCGGCTTGTCCGACGAAATAATCGCACATCCTGCGGCCATAGCTTCAATTGCAATATTGGGGCAGGCTTCGATTTCCGTCGCAATTATGCAGGCCATACAGTTTCGATACAGAGATGTCATCGTTTCCCAAGAAACCTGACCCAAAAACAAAATCTGTTCACGAACAATCGAAGATTCGATTAATTGAAGAAGCTTCCGTCTATATCCCTGATCAGTTCCTGAGCCAACGATGACAAGTTGTACGTCTCTCTTTAACTTTGTTGCACACTGAGCAAATGCCAAAATAATATCCTCACACCGTCGATATGGCAGAAGCGAACCACAAGTGAAGAGATAATCACTATCAATGCCATATTTGCTAAGTATTTTCATATCTTTTTCAGCACCAAACTGCATATCAGGACTGCCATGATAAATCGTTCGAACCCTTTCTGCATCAACACCCATTTTCTCAACAAGATGTTCTCTTGCAAATCCTGAAACGGCAATAACCCGATTCGCCTTTTTCAAACAACGTACAGAATTCTGTCGCAATACTTGATTACGTAGCCAGTTCGTTATGCTGTAATTATACGCATCAAACAAAAACGGCTCCATATTCCGCAACATTAGAACCTGCCTAACATCGGGCACGTGTGCCGCAATCTGATATGGTGTAAACAATACATCGATATTGTGCTCAGAAACGATTCTATTCATGTGTTTCCGCTCCCACCATATGCGCTCTGCACCTTTTGACCGTTTGCCTCTTATCCAACTAAAACTAGCTTCTTCAATCCCGGCAAACAAAGGCTCTTGCTCTTCATGAAGCAGGAATTTCAGTCTGTTCTCCCCTAAGGAAAAGCGCTTCGCCAAAAGTGGAGCCAAATTACGTAAATAAGCAACTGCACCACCACTAACAGATGAAAGACAATACATCAATACGTTCATTCGCAACCTATCCCATGTAATGATTGATACAGTACATGCTCAAGGCATGAGACAATCCTGTTCATTTGACGTGTGGTCAGTGATTGATGAACGGGAAGTAACAGCAGGTTTCTCCGCCAGCGTGACGCCGCACTATACTTTTCCGGCTCAGCTCGGATCTCCGGCGGCAGATCCGGCCATGTAAGCGCCGGAATACCAGAGGCCCAAAGCGAGTTATATACCTCCGAGACTTTTCCTTCCCCCACAAAAAAAGGGAAAGCATATGGAGTCGCATCATCAGTCCATTCTGATAAAATTTGCGGAATCCTCACGCCCCTTATGTCCTCCACAGCAGACATAAGCGTCGAAAAATTTGTTCTGCGGAACCGAGCCGTTTCCATAAGCTTTCTTTGTTCTGTGCAAAGCAGTCGCCGGCCGAGCTCTGAGATATCCGTTGGCCACTTTATAGTATACGGGGGGGCTTCTGGAGCACCATTAACGCCCTCTCCTTGTGGACTAACTTTTTGCCCTAATCCTCCCAATCTAACCAGTCCCTTCTGAATCATCCGTTTGGCAAGCCATTTCCAATCCGCCTCCCGCCAAGCCATTCGATAGGGGGTTCTCACGCGATCTGCCAATGACGGAGGAACAGAGAGAAGTGATATGGGCGGTGAAGCGAGAAGCTTATGTGGACTAAAAAGAACAAGACCCCCACTCTCTCCTATTCCCTTCCCGGGCATCAACACATGCGCAGCATCCTCTATTACAACACAGCCCACATCATACGCAAAACTCTTCGCTTCGACAGCATCCTGAATATGTCCAAAGGTATGAACCAACACAAAAACATCAGGATGATCAATGCTGGCGCGACGCCGAACATCATCCCACTCCGGAGATAGGTTCTCGTTTACGCGATAAAATACAATTCGAGCTCCAGCCTGACGCAGAGGCTGCAATGAACTTTCGCAAAAATACGAAGGGAAAAAACATACAGGGCATTCTGCCTCGTCAGCGATCGAAAGAGCCGCCGCCACAAAGGCTTGTGCACCTCGCGGAAAGAAACCGATTCGGTCATCAGCCCGCACCCGCCAAGGGTCTCCAAGGGCTTCCGTCCGAGAGCTGTTGCAATAACTGAGGCTTTTAAGCGAAGGTAAAGGAACGGTTTGTATGTATGAGGTCATCCGGTGTCGTTTTTCTAGTTTTGCCCACCACACTTTAACCCCAAGACGGTTTCAAGCGCAGCGCCCCAAGTCTTTTCCCACGTAAACTGACGTGCAACAACTTCCCGAGCCTTCCTACCAATACGCTCTCGCAACTCCCGATCACCCACCAGGATACCGATTTTCTCAGCCAATGCCACCTCGTTCTTCGGACAGAATAACATACCTGTATCACCGTCACACAAAACCTCACGGTTGCATGCATAATCGGGAACCACTGACGGCAATTCACAAGCCATGTATTCCTGGATTTTAATCGGACAGATTATGTCTGTCGATCCCGGCAATACAGCGATGTCCAACGCCGCAAGAACGCCCGGCACCTCGTCTTTAGGCACGCCCGGTGTCATAATGACTTCCTCGCCTAACAGCCCACGTTTCTCCGCAAGCCGGCGTGTGATGTCATACTCCTTTCCCGCCCCCACCATAAGACAACGCACGTTCGCTACCCCCTGCTTGCGAAGCAAAGCCATCGCCTTTACAAGCCGCCCGGCATCGTGATACCAGGCATAACTGCCTAGATACCCAACCAAGACCGTATCAGATGCGATGCCCAGTTTGGCGCGAATTTGCAAACCGGCATCCGTATCACGACAGAACTGCGTGGGGTCCACGGCATTCTGCGCCACAAGAATCTTGTTTCCGTCAACTCCTTCACCCATCAGATTTTTGCGCAAAACTTCGGATTCTGTAACAATGAAATCTGCTTCTAGGTTTTTCCACCGTTCCATCGCACGTGCGCGTTGGCGGTACAAGGACAGCCAATAAGAAGCAATGTTGTCTTTCCACTCCAACACATAAGGCACGCCTAACCGCCTTGCCGTTACAAGCCCGGCACAATGCAAGCGGCACGAGCGCTCCCAGATGAGATCAGGCCTGAACGTTTCACTGACATGCACCAGATGTTTCTCCATCATAGCATCATGCTGAATATCACGCCGCTCCGAGACCGTGCGAATGAGCGGATCAAGAACTCTCACTCGACGATACCACTGACGATGAAAAGAACCCGCACCATATTCTGGGGGCTTAACGGCACTGGAAGTGTCAAAGATATCGCCTCCACATACATGCGCAACAGAATGTCCCATTCCGCGCCAGCAGTTGACAACACTGAAGATCTTGCGACCTGGTGATACCGAAAAAAAGCTTCTCCCACCGCAGGTATAAACTACTCTATGCTTTTTCAAAAATCCTGCTTCTCCGTCAACTGCCGAACACTCCTTGCCGGAACACCACAGACAAGAGTATGTGGCGGAACATCCCGCGTTACGACGCTTCCTGCTCCGATTACAGAACCTTTACCAACAGTGATCCCGGACAATACAATCGATTTCGCACCGATCCATACATTGTCTTCGATCACAACTGATTTCGTTGTGTGTTTTCGATGATCTACACCATCACTAATATCCAAGCCGCCTGTAATTATGTTAACGCCATAGGATATCGTCACATCGTCACCGATTGTGATCGTCGCCTCAGGATTGAACGTAAGAAGAATAACACCCTCGTTAATTATGACCCTGCTTCCAATGGAAGTATATTCTGGATCCGTAATAATGACACCATCAGCAAAGCTACAGTTTTCCCCTATCCGGTCAAGAACACATGACAAATACCAACGTCTTAATCGTCGCTTAACTTTCCAATAGAAACGAGTATGAGTGAGAAGAACAGACTGTATTATTCTCATTTTTTTCTCCTATGAACGGTGTCAATCTACTGAACGCAGGTATGGCGGAGTACCTATGAGTTCCGGCACCGACGCTTCCAGTCCGGCACGCACGATTTCGGCCTGTTTTTCTTTTGTCGAAATGCGAGCAAGTTGAAAACCATTGTTTATGTATGTTGTGCGAATATCCGGATCGGCCAAAACAGAACTGATTACCTCCGCAAGCATCAATTCATCAGCCGGTTGCACAATGACACCATACTCGCCATTTCCAAGCAGACGGCGTGAACTCCCCACATCAGTAGCGATAACCGGAACTCCCTGCGTCATAGCCTCCATTAGCACTTTGGCCATCCCCTCACTGGCTATAGAAGGCAAAACAAATATATCAGCTTGCCGATACACATTCATTAGTTCAGGACCATATTGAATGTATCCCATCCACTCAATATTCTCGGCCACGCCTTCGCTTTTTGCCAAAGCCCGCAACTCTTTTTCAAGTGACCCAGCACCAACAAGCACCAAACTGAATTCTAATCCTTGCTGTTTCAAAATCGCCGCAGCCCTAATCAGATGTCCCACACCCTTATATTTCTCAAACCCACCGACAAAAAGAATCCGATATGGTGGCGCTGTCCTCAAGCTACGCGATGCGATGATATCATCGGACGCATGTAAAAAATTGGCGAATACCACACTGTTTTTCGCAAAAACTCCATACTTCGCCTGCAAGACTTCACCAACACAAAATGCAATCTCGCTTTTCCAAGCCATATTTTTGAAAGTATGATGGATGAAGCCGGCCAGGCAAATATTGAATATATGTCGCAGTACGCCTGCCTCCGTTTTTCTTAACGCATCCGGCCAATCGCCGTGGTAGGAAACAATCGTTTTCTTTCCCTTGGACCGCGCATACTTAAATACATCCCAGCACTCCCAGAGGGGCTGCCGAAGATAGACGACGCAACAGGTATCTATCACTCTCTTAATATCCGGTGTGAGTCCTCTACCAAAAACTGTATTGATTAACTTGACCTTACCGAAGGCATTGGGAAGCTCCACAATTTGCACGGTGCCAGGAAGCGGATACGCCAATGTATCGTCGTTCTGGTCACGAAGCATACCAAAGACCGGCTCTAGCATTTGGTCGGAAAATATTCGCAGCATCTCCCAGCTTCTCTTCTGAACATAATACTTTCCATTCACGACACGGAAAGCACCACCAATGATTAAGGTGGAATGCGAATCACTCATAATACAAAAATTCCTTAAAGAGACAGAAAATACCGTAACTGACAGGTACTCCAGTTGGCATACATGTTATCGCGTCGAATTGCGAAAGGAGAGCTGGCGTTTGTGTTTTTACCCCGCCGAGTAGTCAGAAAGGACCGATACCCAGCATCTTTAGCCGTTTTCACGTCTTGCTTCGGATCAAAATCCCGATTAACGCCTCCCCATGGACAAGCAAAGTGACGACACTCTATATCAAGGTTCTGCTCGATCATCCGTTTCGATTCGATTAACTGACGCCGAACTTCATCACCAGTCAAAGCAGCTAATCTAACATGTGAGCATGTATGTGAGCCCACCGTCATGCCCGCCCGGATCATCTCCCGACACTCGGGCCAAGTCAGGTATTCATAATCATAAGTTGCTTCCAAATACAATGGACGGCAGATACGTCGGCCGGGTTCTTCTACCGTATAATCGGTTACGATAAAAAATGCTGCAGGGATGCTTCGCTCAACTAAAAGCGGAGTCACTTCATCGTAACAGCAGCGTATTCCATCATCGAATGTTAAACAAAAGTATCGACCATCAATAACCTGCCCATCCTCCATCATCGAAACGGCCGTGTCCAACGAGATAAATTCACCGTAATTCCTTAGATACTCAAGTTGACGAACAAATCCGCGACGCTCATCGGAAAATACATGATGGTAATAAGGAAAGCGAATCCATCCGGACGAGTTGTTGATGGATCTACCTATAGAAAGTAGATTCACCGCTGCATCGCGAAGCACAGTCCGTACCTGAAACATCGCAGACTGTGTATCTTTGTATTTACAATATGAGTCTACAATGATTTTGTCTGGCACAAGCTATCATTCCTTTAATCAGATCACCCAAGCTACAAGCATTTATGAATAAGACATAATTGCACAGGATATTTTTTCGTGACCATTGAGTAAATATCTGTCAGTCGTGAAAGGCATTTGTTTAGGCTTTTATTCCGCGACGTTATCTTCAAGTGTTTGTGCGGAAAGAAATACAAAGGGGGTGTTGCCTTCACGTTCGCTCCAGACAAAACCTTTCTCACCTTCTCCATGTTAAGATTCGGGCAATCACGCCTTCGACTTTGGTCAATGATCAACACTCCACCATCATGCATAATGTCCAGGTAATCTTCAATAATTCGGATCTGTAAATCAAAATCATCTATACGCGTAAAAGGATGAAACTCACGAATAAACACAACATTGAATTTCATGTGTTCAAAATACTTTTTAGGAGCTGTTCCGTCTCCCTGACAGAAATTAATGTCAGGATATGTGTCACGCGCAAGAGCCACCCCCTCCTGTAACAACTCTATACCTGTTACTTCAAACCCCAACTTCTTCCAGCAATGCGCCATGTATCCCGAGCCGGATGCAACATCAAGAACTTTTCCTTCCGGTTCAGTATGCAAATATATTTTGGCAAGATTTAAGGCACATTTGATTTCTAATTCACCTCCTTCAAGCATGCAATGTCCTTTAGAATCAGAAAAATCACCTGTAGCACGAGCCTTTCGATAGTCCTCGGCCGTACATGCTGTGTACTTCTCCCAATTATACCCATTCATTGCTTCTTGGTCTTTCATCAATTTCCTTCCACAAGTCAGCCATTGCTATACATCATCATATCGTCACTGTATTTTGTTTTTTATTCAACAATCACCTGTTCATTTAACAAACGGAAGATCCGTATAGGAGTATTCACCTATCAGTGAATATTCCTGTCCTTCAAGCCGTTTCTTAAAGCGTTCGACACCTGTAGTCGTATTGGCCCCAAGCCCTCCTACGTCAAAATATTTACATCCCCACTCCCGTTGCATAATCATAGAGTGCCACAGCAGAAAGTAATTAACCTGCAAACGCCTTCCTTCATCGGAATTCCAACCAACCAAATACGTGCATGTATCTCCATGGCGCACCGTTAGCACCGCCCCCTGCCGAATATTGTTGTAACGAGCAAATAAGATTGAAAAATTCCAACACTGTCCTTGTTGATTTGCCATCGCATGAATCAGCTTTGTCGGAACGCCATTAAAACATTTTTGTTGCTGCATCTCTTCATATTTGGATATCAAAAATGGCAATGCATCATCCAGAGACGGCGCTTCCAACTCTAAGCCCGCTTTTTCGCTTTTGTTCAACGAGTTACGCCATTTCCCGTGAAAGCCCGCCCGTATTTCACTAGGTGAACGTGCCAGGTCGATCACTGCTGAAACCACTGGCGATGTGTGACGTTTCTTGAAGCCAACGTCCTCCAATACAACCGAAGTATCGTCGGCTCCACAGTATAACTCTGGAACTATTCGCAACAACCGCCAACGTTCTTGTCGCAACGTATTGCAAACAGCGGTCATAATTCCCGTAGCAATGCCCCGGGAGAGCGGCATTCGAAAATCATCAGCGAAGAAAACAGGGCCCCGGTTTATTCGAGCCACCCCACCAATCAAAGGCAGCGAATACACCAGCACCTGCAGAAGTCCAACAGGTCCAGCCTGCTCACTATGCAAAAGAAAACGACAGACACGGCATCTCTGTGCCTGGCGCTTCGCTTCTCCGTATTCGTAACTCTGCAATAATGGTGCATGACACACTTTCGGCCAGTATAACTCCCACTGCTCTCGATCTATTTTGATCATCGACATCATGGCTTCATTCACCGTCTGATATAGCACTGCTGTCGTCTAATCGGCTTTCGCAAAATAGATACAACGATTCTCCTCCGAATAATCGCCCCTTGAGTCGGCGACTAAATACTTGTAATGCCATCCTAAGCGGCAAAGTTATAATATTTTTTACACTTCTTATCTTTAAGTTGCGTGCCATCGGATTGGGAATATATCCACTTGCTAAAATTCTACCAAACTTCCCACCAACGCTTCTTGCTCTTGTTTCATTGAATAGACTGATGTGACTACTGTTATCCACAATTTTGCGTCGGCTTTTACTTAGGTGGTATGCAACATTATTATCCATTGCAAAACCAACCACAAAGAAACGAGATCGTTCGGCTACAGACTGCAAAAATTCATTGGGATCTTCCACATGCTCAATGATATCACACAACAAAGCCAAATCCCATCGTTTCTCAACAGTCTTAAAATCTCCACAAACAAAGGTGCCGTTATTATTCCTTTTTCTTGCCACTTCAATGGCGTGCGGCGAAAGGTCGAAACCGTAATGCTCAATGTCTATCTCTGGATATCTGTTTCTTAGTTGTTCTGCAAGCCCTGTAGAAACCATTCCCACACCACAACCGATATCAACAATTGCCAATTGATTCTGAGGCAACTCTTTTATGAGGGCATCAAAATCTACAATCTGTAGCAACCATTTTATTTTATTTGGGGCCTGCCCCGCTAAATAATCAGGGATATCATTCCAATACTCTCCTGACTCATATATATATAAGGATTTTTCGCTCATAATATTGCACCTTTTTCCTGAGGATCTGACACTCTATCAAGCAGTATTTCTGCAAGATTCTATTACCGTTAAGTGTAACATATATGAAGAGCTTGTACCAAAACATTTTCAGATAGCCTAACTTGTTAATAATTATTCCGCTCAAAAAAAAGACCTGAAAACCTCGCCCGGATGGAATAAACGACATTAAAGCGAACAAACGCTAACTTTTAACGATTTTTGGCAGACCCCCGATCTTTGCCCCATTCGACGAACAGAAGTTACGCAGCGACGGCGGCATCTTCTTCTATTGTTGCTTTTGCAAAGCTTCCATGCGAGCAAGCTTCCAGAGATTGTGCGTTAAAATGCACTATTCATGTCACTTCCGGACGTGTTCCTTACTATCTTTGCGTGTGCACGTTAGTTCTTTTTCTGCAATCGCCAGCAGAGGCCATATAATGCGGTTGTTAAGATTTGTTTCAACAAATATCCCCAAAAACATCCATATCATGCATATTCGTATAACTGTATCGTTGTATCCGATCTTTATGAGGTAGAATAGCATAAAAAGGTATAAAACCAATCCGATATAACCACCCGTAATCATTGATTCAGCCAAACCTGAATGAGGGTGCCCAGCAACAGGAACGTTGCTGCCACCAAATTGTTCTACGATATACCGAAAATTGCCATTGCCGTAACCTAACAGATCATGGTTAGCTGATTTTATTGAAATGTCAATAAATTCGCTACGAACCGAAGCTGATTTATCGTCAGTCACACCATAAAAAATATCATTGAAATGGTTTACTAATGAAAAGTTGCTGCCGAAACGTTCTGCCAATCTCGAATTCATATTTGGTACTACAACACCCCAAAAAAACAGAAACAGAATAACTACAATGCATACATCGCGCAGTGAGATTTTTTTTATGGAAACAAGCACAATTAAAGTTGATGGAATACAATAAAGTAATAAACTCCTTCGAGCCCCCAACACCATAATAGCCAAGGATGCAAACAGCGCAACCATCGATTTCCATTCGTATCGTCGTTCGGCAAAAGAACACAAACCTACGGCATATGCAAATGGCAAAGCTGATCCTAAAATATTTTCATTTAGGAAATAAGAATAGTAACGGCCACCTATGCCATGGTGCCCCAAAGGTATCAACAGTGCAAACGGAAGTGCATTTACATTGATAGCCCGTTCGAAAAAACCCGGTATTGCCAACTGCCTGAACGCTATCATCGCCATAAAAACAAAAAGCATAGTGCGAGCATTTGCAGGCATTCCAGCATCGTCCAGCCATCTAATGTGATTAACAATTGAAAGAAGCGTTAGCAATCCATAGGCAAATGTTAACGGCGACAAGAACGAAATAGTCCGCCCTTTTTTAAAAAAGAATACGGAAATGATACAAACTAACAAAATTACATTATTTACAAATACAAGACCGCCCCAGTTTGCCAAGATGCCAGTGAAAAAATATAACTGCAGCAAGTTTAACAATTTGCTATCATACCATATTTTGCTGTTGTCATGCCTCAATATGTGTCGCAACAATTGACGCGAAGGCTTATTCAGGGATAACGACTGCTTTGTCATAGTATTATGATGTTGGTGAGGATTAACATGACCACAAAGATCTGTTATATTTTATACGGGCTTCTGTCACTTCAATGCAAAGCAACCTATTTTTATAAAGCCCATAAAGGATCTTACCCATTAATAGTTTGATCAAAACTTGAATACATGGCTTCAAGTTGCTTGCCCTGTATCTCCGCGTGATAGTTTGTTTCAATATGCAAACGAGCTTGTTTTCCCATATCAATTCGCGTCTCAGGATTCCTTCCCAAATATAATACAGCATCTACTAACGCATCGACACTACGCTCGGGCACAAGTATTCCGGTTTTTCCATTTAGAACAACTTCTGGAATATCAGCATGTGTTGTAGATATGACCGGCAGACCAGATGCGCCGGCTTCAATTAATGCTACCGGGGCCCCTCCCTCAGTATCGCCATTTAGTGCCGTAACACTGGGTGACAAAAACAAATCGAAGTCATATAATTGCTGAACAAAAAAGTCATGAGATCGATATCCCATCCACTGGATACTTTTATCTATTTCTAAGTCTTTTGCCAATCCATGCAATAAGTCCCGCAACGGCCCATCGCCAATAATCATGGTCTGAAGTTCGATATCATTACGTATAGCCTGAACACCTGCAATAGCGCGCAAAGCATATTCAATTCCTTTTTTTTCTTTAAAGGATGCTGCAATAAGAACTCGCATTATTTGACTATGCGGAACTCGCGACTGGTACGGAGTCTTTTCCAATTCAACACCTAAATGATGCACATAAATCTTGCTTTCAGGGCACCCCATACCCATCAGTGTATTTTTCATATTATTCCCCTCAACAATAAAATAATCTCCCTGAGAAAACAAGCGACGATAGCGTCTTCTCCACAAAGGAATTTGCGGTAGAATGCCCACATCGTATCCATAAAAGCGTGTAACTAAAGGAATATTATGCTTTCTTTTAAGTCCGAGAGCAAAAAATCCTTCCCAACCAAAATGGGCGTGAAGAAATAAAGGAGGATATCGTCGCAACACATTAGAAAAACAACGAAAATCAACAGGAGGAAGAAAACCCATTCGTCGAATAATTCGCTCAGGCCAGGACATGCGAGTCGTCGGTGCTATATCAGCTTTGCGTGAAGTATAAATGCGCTCCAGTGGATACGAATCCAAATTTATCGTCTTTCGTGTAATAACATAGGGAGTATATTTTCGAACGTATTTAATCTGTGAGTAAACCCAGTTTAGCGTATGACCTAGGTACTCGCCTATCATGTGTGCAACATAATTCATCAAATCACCATTCCGTGTTTCTTATAACTATTCCTCTCTCCGAGAACTATTACGCAGATTTAAATGCAGTGCAATTTGCTGTTGCACTCAATCCTTGATATGGAATGAGTTTGAATATTAACTTCATCAAATGATTTCCCCAAAAATTATTTCCAAGACAATGAAGAGGCGAATCACACGATTTGATATCACAAAATCCAGCATTATACAACAACTCCTGCAACTCTTTTGGTGAGTAAAGGTTGATATGCGTTGGATCATCTAGTCTCTGTTGTCTGTTGAATTTACTAGGAGAATATATGATTAACGACCCCTTAGGCTGTAAAACACGAAAACTTTCGTTAATACAGTGTTTTGCAACATTGGGCTCCAGATGCTCTACAACCTGATTCATTATCACACATGCAAACGATTCATCATCATAAGGTAATGAATTGCTTAACAAAAATTGCTTTAGTTCCATATCCGGAAAACGAGCTCGTCCCATTTCAACAGCCTGTGCCGAACCTTCAAGTCCAACGCATTCAATTCCCCACCGAGTACACGCCTCTACAAGGTACCCCACACCCGCACCTAAATCAAGAACGGTACCCGCCTCTCGCCCTTCACTTACAATTTTAGCCAAAATTCCGCGATAAAAATGCCAACTTCTTGTCAAATAGTGTTTTTCATAATAACCTTCTGGTCCAATACCTTTATTCATGAATGCCGATCCTTTCTCCCAACCATAACTGATATATCTTCTCCAAGATCAATATAATCAATGCAATGCCTCAATGTTGCATATTGAAATAAATCTTTATATTCAACAACAGAACGAAATTTCCAATACTGTCCATCTTTTTTTTTCGAGGTATTCTCGACGACACAAAGGAGTCCCCCATTCTTAAGAATTCTATTCACATCCGCAATCAGTTTTTTAAGCTCCACATTCTCAATGATCCCTCCTAGAACAAGACAAATCCAAACAATATCAACGCTATGATCCGCGCAGGGAATTTTAGTGCCTTTCATAAGGCGATATTCAACCTCATCAGTTTTAGGGGCTATATCTAAAAACTGTTGAACCGGATCAACACCAACGGCTTTCCCCTGAATCAATTCCGCAAGTTTGGCAGTAAAACGCCCAGTTCCACATCCTAGATCTAAAATTGTTCTTTCTGTTCCTAAAAGACTTTCTTTAAGGTGAGGGAAAATGCAATCGACCTGCATTTGTGTTACCGCTTCGATTTCATCATCAGTATGACCCAAATTAAGAACAGCCCTCTGACCATACGTTTTAGCACGGCGCCTCCACATGGATATCGGAGAACGTTTTGCTATCTTTCCAGCAACAAATGACTTGATTCGAGACATCATTGTTCACTCAGTCGTTGGAGTTCCGACAAGATCGGTGACAGCCTCTATAACGTCGAAAACATCAACGTCTGTCAACTTTGGCGAAAGTGGTATACTGACAGTTTGCTGTCCAATGCGCATCGCTATTGGATAATCTGCTGCGTGCCAACCGAACCGCTCTTGGTAAAATGGGTGTTCTGGGATGCTGAGGTAGTGCACACCCACACCGATATTTTGCTTATGCATGGCACGGAGAAAATCATCACGGCTTATCCCTGTTTTCTCTTTGTCAATCAGCATTGTATACAGGTGATAGGCGTGGCGTGTTTCGGGTTCTGGCGCGGCGGGTAACTCGACCGGCAATTCCGCAAATGCTTTGTTATATTTCGCCCATATCTCTTTGCGCCTTTCCCACCATTGATCGACTCGTCTTAATTGATGCATACCAATGGCTGCCTGTATATCCATCATATTGTATTTGAATCCTGCACCAGTAACCTTATAGTGCTTGTACTCGGAATCGGAAAATCGGCTCCACGCATCTGCACTCATTCCGTGAAGAGCAAGTGTTTTGGCTCGCGCAGCAAAATTTTCGTTGCCAGTAAGAATCATTCCGCCTTCGCCAGTGACAATATTTTTGGTTACATAGAAACTAAAACATCCAACATCACCAAAGAGACCAGCTTTCCGCCCTTTATATTCTGTCTCAATTGCATGTGCACAATCTTCAATAATAAGCAATTTGTGTCGCGAGGCGATTGCACAGAGCCGATCCATGTCGCAAGGCCGCCCTGCAAAATGGACAGGAAGAATGGCTTTCGTTCGAGACGTAATTTTTGCCTCTACTTCAATCGGATCTATATTCATCGAAACGGGATCAACGTCTGCGAGTACTGGCGTTGCTCCTGCATGGATAATAGTGTTGATTGTCGCACAGAATGTCAAAGCGGTTGTTATAACTTCATCTCCAGGGCCTATCCCTGCAACCAACATGGCTAAATGCAAAGCAGCCGTTCCAGAATTTACAGCAACAGCGTAGGCAGCCTCTTTATATAACGCAAAATCATTCTCGAATTGAGCTGTTTTAGGCCCCGTTCCAATCCAGCCCGACTTCATAGAGGCAACTACTTCGTCTATTTCTTCTTGTCCAATACAGGGGGAACCAAAAATTAGGAAATCACCCTTTGTTCGCATTGTTGCCCCTTTGAACTCAGATGGCGACGAAAGCCGATTGTTTGTTAGTGGTTCTTCTTTTAATGATGACATAATTTTGTTTCCTAATGTACGGGTTCACGAAGACGACTTGGTCTTGATAAATAATATTCTTCGAATTTCAATGATCTCTGCAATATCTTTCCTAAATGATTTCACCCCGCAAGCCAGAGTAATAAAAGCTATCGCTCCAACAATAAGCGAATAAAAAATATTCAAGACCAGCGGTGCACCCAAGGCATGTGCTCTGACAATCATCATGACGGAGGCAGTCAGACCACTCAGAACGAAAGGATGGTGTATCGTAAAAAGTACATCTTTGGCAGAAATAGGTGTGTATTTCAACGCAAACGAAAGCTGAGGCCATAAAATTATATAATTGCAAATCGAATAACCTGTTGCAACGCCTGCGGCACCCCAGGCTAATCCAGCAATAAAAAAAAGTAAGAGCACCGGTGTCACAAAAACAATCCACAAAAACATTCGTTTTGTATTGCCAGAAGATACGTAAATCCACCCTACGGTTGAACTAACGGGTTGCAAGATTGCGGCTACAGCAAGTATCTTAAAAATAGGTCCGGCGTCAATCCACTCTATACCCAATACAATTTCAACAATTTCGGATGATAGAACAGCCATAACGGCTACAACTGGCATAGAGATATACGCAATAAGTTTTATAGATTTGAGATAGTATCGTCGATAGCGCTCTGGTTCACTCTGCAAACGGCTCAAAGCTGGCACAGCAACCGATGTCATCGGTGCAGTAATTTGTCCAATTGGAAACATCAGCAATGAATAAGCACGTGAATATAATCCAAGAGATTGAGCACCGCAATAGCGACCAATAAGAATATTATCAAAGCTACGGGCAAAGTAGTTTACAAGACTAAATCCTGTCAGGTGACCACCAAACTTTAGCATTGAATATACTCCAGATTTGCGTAATGGAATTCCTGGAATCCAACGACAAAAAGTCCAAACACCCATGGCGTTTATTGCTGCAGTCGCAATTTGCATCCAGACAAGGCTCCAATATCCCAGTCCTGCAATTGCACTGATAACTGCAACAAATACACCTGAAGCACTAGCAAGTACATCAATGGTTGCAAGTGATAATAAGCGCATTTGCCTACGAAGCAATGCTTGATGCTGAATGGTAAGTCCGCCAAAAAAAAATGACATTGACAACATCGCAGTCACGGAAACAAGACGTTGATCATTATAAAACCAACCAACAACCGGTGACAAAGCCAGTGTGATCAACATTAGCAATACACTTATAGCCACATTAATCCAAAAGAGCGTACTAATCTGCTCATGGTTTATTTCGGAACGTTGTACTGTGGCCATAGAAAGCCCCATATCTTTGAAAACCAAAATAAATCCAGTGATGGCTGTAACCATCGCAATCAAACCGAAATCAGCAGGAGTTAGTATGCGAGCCAATATCATCATAGAAATGATGTTCAGGAAAAACTTCGCCCCTTGAGCGATAAACGTCACTGCACCTCCGCGAACTGACAATCGTTTTAAATTGCACTCAAGATGCTGTGTTGAAAAATGGCGATTATTGTTTTTGATGTTGCTCATCCGATGTTAAAATTACCCGCTATTTCCACGTAATCAATTTCATATTCGTGCGCCGCCAAATTACGCAAAGCTCGCATCGATTGCCATGCGTCCATTGATTTGAGTACATTAATTTTTTCAAAAAAGGAAAGAACATGAAGAAAGGTATCAGCCCGTTCGCCAGCAAGTATGGCTGCATGTCGCATTGCACCGCCGAGTGTGTCCTCTAATTTGGAAAACCGTTCGTTTATTGAGGACAATGTTTCAAACATATCAATGTCTTTGTTTGAGACGCCAATGTCATGGCATCAAGAGGCCATGCCACACCTGATATTGAACCGTTCGGGAAATAAATACATCGTTCTATAGCTTCCAGCTTCTTTAAGGCGAGCCTTGAACAACCGTGAAACATCCTATGGAACATCGCTTACACTCAAGGGAGACCTTACCCATTCCGACAGATCGGATGCATCCCCTCGCTTGCCAAAATCAAAGACCTCACTCTGCCCTTTTGGCTCGTTCTTCCATTTCCTCTTTTAACATGCAAAAAAGGTAATAATATTCATTTTTTATGGACGAAACAATGCCTGCAGCGGTTTCTTCGTTATTAGGTATGACTTGTTTTATTGCGACTTTGCAACATATCCATCCAAATTTCACCATCTATAATCAAGCCGGCGGCATAGCTTTTTCTAAACGCATCCCGTGCTCCTGCGATATCGGCTTCTCCCTGATATTCCAAATAATCTTTTAAAGTGTTCCAAGCTAACTCATAGGTATATTCAAAGGCCTTAATAAGCCCCTGTTCCTCCAATTTATTCAATTCCGTTTGAATCATAAATTCATCGAGTTGACACAGTGCTTTTTTATAGTTGCTGAAACGTTGTTTCCACCGAATATCCAATTGATCATTTTTCATCGCTTATAAATCACCTTTCCAACACGCTCAATATGTTCAAGCAAAGCCTGATTATCTATGTGATTATATAACGACAAATCAATCTCATACGGTAGCAGCAAATCATCCAGTTCGATTGCAATACGATTTAGATCCTTCAGCGTTAATGCATCCCCCTTGATGGTCATATCAATATCAGAACCATTTTTAAAGTTTCCCATTGCTCGGGAGCCATAAAGTACAACCTGGTCTATCTGTGAATGACCGGAGAGCACTTCAGTTATCCTTTGCATTGTGCTTTCTTTTAAACCGTGTGGCATTGATCACTCATGCTCTTCGATGATATAATCGTGAGCGTATTTCTCAGTTTTACAAATTCATGAAAATATTGATCAAGCACCACCGCAGCAATCTGCGCTGCTGTATCTTGATTATATGTGTGTGAAGTGAGATTTCTGCTTTGAATCATATCCATCCAAACATCTCCATTTTCAATTATCCCCAATAGAAAGGCCATTCGCGTAGCATCTTTGGAACCATAGATCCGTAAAAGTGCTTTCGTGTAATTTGAAAACCGTTGTATCCACCTGATATCTTTTGTCGTCAGATTTCAGTCAGAGATGGCAGGCGATTAACTTTGTAAAGCTTTTTATTAACCGCATATTTTGATCACCTTCTTATCGAAGGAATATATTATATCTCCGTTCTCTCTGTTATACGCACATAGTATTGCATCAACAAAATCGATATTCTTATCAGCAAAGAACAACATTGGCATCAATCCGCTTCATATTTATTCCTTACAGCTCCACGCCAAGCATCTTTTTCATGTACAATTCTAGTTGGGTTTGCATATTTCTTAAGAGCTCCACGCATGCTTTTCCCCTCACGTACGGGAGAATCTGATCGTTCCTTGTCCTGATCAAACGGTAAAACAATTAATTCTACTGTCATATTTGAAAATTCCACCGGCAAATCATGTGAGATCCGATTGGAGTCAACGTGAATTATATCTCGAACTGCCTGCATATTTTCTCCTTTTCTATTTTGTACAGCATTTGATTGGATCAACATGACTGCAATGATATCTCTGCCCTATGCGAACTCCGCAGCGGATGGTGATATTGTGCGCCAATGGACACGAATGAGGTAGCAAACCATACATTAGCGTTTATTGGTGTTATTGGCGGGTACCATTTCAAAAGGCAATATGAGGATGATCTATAAACTGCGTGTTCTCAAGCACAACGGAGGGGGGGAGATAGTTTGCCCACTAATCACACGCGACTAAATAAACATGCAAATGTAATAACACCTTCATTTACTCCAAAATTCATCGTTATTCATGTCCAGATCATAGAGCCAACTCAACATCACGTACACCAATAAAGGTATTGCCATCATCCTGAATTTCATCTTCCAAACATGCTTGAATCGCTTCATTAATGTTGGCGACAGCTTCATCCATGGTGTTACCATTAACTATGGCATCCACGTAAAACGGGACAAGTCACGATATAAATACCATCAGGATCTTGTTCTATCACAATTGGATAATGTTTATTCATAGTTTCTCCCATAATAGCCACATTTTTCAAATCCATTTTCCCTCACCCGCTTATGCCTTCGTTGCCTACGGAACACAAGTCGCTAGAGAACACCGAGGGCCTGGAGCTTAGAATGTTTACCAACTAATCACACGAATCGCAGAAGGGCGGGTGTAATCCCGCCAGCAACGAGGTGGCAATCACACAAATGAATAGCGTACAGCCCCGTGTCCATTGGTGTAAAACGTGGGCATCTCTTAACTTTACCACAATTCACACTAATTAGTATCTCCAGCATTCGTGAAACAACTAATTACCAAATCCGATTCAAATAGTATCGTGGCTCACGGTGTTGATGCGCAATGCATGTCACAACAGGAGAACAACATTCATTTCTTTACCTGTCGCCTGATCTGTTCCAAAGGAATCCCCTGTATTTCCCCATTTCTATAAGCTTTATATCTTCGTTCAGATT
>RZYD01000229.1 GCA_009930445.1 Bacteroidia bacterium
ACCAGGCCAATTAACACCGCACGTTCCAATTGTGCCTTTTGATCTTTTTCTTTCCCCATGGTTGGCAAATGTAATAAAGACTTTTTTTTCTGCAATACCCGATTTTATGAACTTCACCGCTATATTTTTCACTAAACCCCTAAAATCAATTACCCATCAAAGCTGTTGCAGGCTCCGACCTCTGGTTAGTATCCTCCGATGTTCATGCGGAATCAATGATAATAAACCCGTTTCACCCGCCGTGAGATCGTAGAGAGCATTTCATAAGGTATGGTTTTTATTTTTTCCGCCAGCTGCCTGACCGTATGTTTCTCATCAAAAATTACTACCTCGTCGCCTTCGGCACAGGGAATTCCAGTAACATCAAGCATACACATATCCATACAAATTTTCCCGATTATAGGCACACTCATATCGCGAATAAAAAGCTGCCCTATGCCATCAGAAAATGCCCGATTCAGCCCATCTGCATAGCCTACGGGCACAATAGCCACTGTCGTATCCCGCTGCGCAATAAATGCCCGGTCATACCCTACGCTTTCTCCACGCTTCAATGCTTTAATCTGCAAAATTATGGATTTAAATGAACAGACATTTTCCAGTGATTTTTGCACTTCAGGGATCATGGAGATACCGTACATACTAATTCCTAAACGAACCATATCCATTTGGTAATCAGAGAATCGAATAATTCCATCAGAATTTAAAATATGTCGGCACACCGGGTAATCCAACCCTTCAGTAATCAAACTGGCCATATTATCGAATAATGAAATCTGCTCAAGGGTAAAATCGTCATCCTTCGGATTCCCTGCAGAAGCCAGGTGACTGAAAACCGAACCTACCTTAATTTCCGGATGCTCCATTAATTTTTGTATCAAGTCAGGGATATCAGCCGGGCAAAACCCCAGCCTATGCATACCGGTATCAAGCTTAATATGAATTTTTACCGGGTTTTCGGCTGTAGCATAGCCCGTTTCCACAATGGCTGCAATAAGATAATCGTAAGAGAAAAAACTAAAAATCTCAGGTTCCAAATGATATTTGAGCAATGCATTAAAGCTTTCTCTCTCCGGATTCAACACCAAAACAGGCAAAGTAATGCCATTCTGACGCAAATCAATACCTTCGTCAGTAAATGCCACCGCCAGGTAATCGACATGATGGAACTGTAACAGGCTTGCAATTTCAACGCTTCCGCTGCCATAGGAAAAAGCTTTTACCATGGCCATTATTTTGACGTGAGGTAAAAGTTGATCCCGGTAGTATTTCAGATTATGGATCATGGCTTCCATATTCACCTCAAGAATGGTTTCATGATCTTTCTTCTGCAGGGTATGGTTAATCCGTTCGAAACCAAAAATCCGAGCTCCTTTCACGAGAATAATTTCATCCCGAAAGGATGAAAAAGAATAATCACGAAGAAAACTAACCGTGTCAGGGAAAAAAGCCGTTTCCATCTCAAAAAGTTCCGGAAAACGGCTTATGGCATTACCAACGCCAATAAGGCGATCGACACTCTTTTCCGACAAAAGACGGGATACCTCATCGTACAAATCGCGGTCTGAAACGCCACTTTGCAGGATGTCGGATAAAATCACCGTACGCTTTTTATGTTGTGTATTAAGCAATAAAAAATCGAGTGCAATTTTTAGGGAATCAAGATCGAGGCTATAGCTATCGTTAATAATTGTACAATTATTAATCCCTTCTTTGAGTTCGAGCCGCATTTCAATACGCGGAAGGTTTTTCATTCTTCTGCGGATAACCTTAGGCTGATATTCAAGGCTAAGCATAGTAGCCCAGCAAAGGATAGCGTTCTCAACAGACGCCTCATCATGGAAAGGAATTTCGATATCAATATTCTGATCACGGTAACGGGCAGTGATATGGGTCAGCGGGTGTTTTTTCTCGATGGAGATGACATTTAGCTTCCCCTCACCTCTTCTGCTCCAGGTAAAAGTATCGATCTCATTATGATGCCCTGAACGAATAAATACTTCGGATATCTCAGCGTAATCCGGGGAATAGATAATCCGCTCTGCATTGCGAAAAAGTTTAAACTTTTCGCCTGCTTTTTGCACATTATTAATAAAATTCACGTCATGTGCATGACCAATATTAGTAAAGATGCCAATATCCGGACGGATCATTAGTTGAAGCTGATCCATTTCGCCGGGTTCAGAAATCCCGGCTTCAAAAATGGCCATATGATGGCTTTCGTTCATTTGCCAGATCGACAAGGCAACACCAATCTGAGAATTATAGCTTTTCGGGCTGCGCACAATGTTAAAATCGCCGGAGAGCAACTGATATAACCACTCTTTTACTACGGTTTTCCCGTTAGAGCCGGTTATGCCAATCACCGGGCACGAAAACTGATTTCTATGAGCAGCAGCCAGTAATTGTAATGCTTTTAAGGTGTTATCCACAAGGATAAAATTCGATTTATCGTACTTGTTAATTTCAAAACACGGTTTTGAAATAACAAAATTTCGAACGCCTTTTTCATAGAGGTCAGGAATATAATTATGGCCGTCGGCGGCGGTTCCCGTCAAGGCAAAAAATAATGTTTTATGTGGATTTCCCAATTTTCTGGAGTCGGTAAGGATCTCGACAATAGAGGAATGGTCTTTCCTTGAAGAAAAAAGCTGACCCCGCATCAGGTCAGCAACTTTAGTAATGGAATATTTTTGAGCCATAAACACAAAGGATCAGGTAAAAATCATTCATTAGCAAAAATCCGCACCGGGGGATCCTGATTATCCTGACTATAAGCACAGCGGTTTTCAACAATTTTTGCGGCAAGGTACAACGCATAACGCGAAGCGTCGGGGTTATAATCGCCGGCACCGGCAACTTCCAGGCCTGAATCGTGTGCAGGCTGAACCACAATCCCTGGTAAACCTGTATACAATAAAACTCCATCGTTATTGGAAAGTGTCCGGAAAGGCAGGATACCCTGATCATGATACAGCGCCAGAATACCATCAAATTTTTTATAGGCGCCTGATTCAAAAAATCGTTCAGCCGAATAGGGGCCATAAACCTGAAGACCGTTATGCATGCATTTTTCAATCGCCGGGACAATAATTTCTGTTTCTTCCGCTCCGGCAAGGCTCTCCTTTTCGCAATGAGGATTCAGCCCCAACACAGCAATAGTGGGCGATGGGATAGCGAAATCAATGGTTAATACATCCTTCATCTGCCCGATTCGTTGAATCAGTAATTCGGTCGATAAAGTGGCACATATCTGGTTAAAAGGAATAGGTCCGGTTACAAAACCAATTTTAAATTGCTCATCAACCATCATTGTCATGATTTCTTCCGTCTGAAAAGAAGCTGCAAGGTATTTATCCATACCGGAGAACGAGGATCCAACCATTTTAAACATGGCATTCTCCACAGGCAAAATCACAATTGCATCGATATAATTATGCAATAAGTCACTGATTGCCTGATCGATAGCCAAAAGGCCGTTTTTTGAAGCCTCTTCGGTCAACCGACCCATTTCTATGCGAATTTCATTTTCAGTAATATTAATAATATTCGCTCGCTGCGCGTTGGCATATTCCGGCCTTTTAATCAAATTAAAACTAAAATCCTCCCGGTTTAATACTTTCCGGTGGTATGAGGCCACTTTTGAAGAACCATACACCACTGGTGTAAAAAAATCAAAAATTCGGATATCGGTAAAATTTTTAATTAACAGCTCATAGGAAGTTCCGTTAATATTGCCATGGGTGATACCAATGACAGGTTTCTCAGCTTTTCGATGATAGGGTTGTTGACTTTCCATAAAAATCCGGTTTGTGCTTAACAAAGTTAATAAATTAAATCATAGTGGCCCTGTACAACTGAAAAACTGTAAGCAGAAGCTATAATATAATGATAATAAGCATATTAGACTTCTTCTGTTCAAAACAAAATAATACTTCCTTTATATTCGTCCTTCAAATCAAGCGAAGTATTCCTAAAGATAGGAGAGAAAGTAGTTAAACAGGAGCCGAACGCCGACCCCAGTGGCTCCCAGGCCACGGTAATTATAGCGTGAAGTTGTAAATGCAGTACCTGCAATATCAATATGAATATACGGGTAATTGGTAAAATATTGAAGAAATTTCCCTGCGGTAATTGCACCACCTTCTGTTCCGGTGGAGATATTCCGGATATCAGCGATCTCTGATTTCAGCAATTCCTGATAATCATCCCAAAGCGGAAATTCCACAATCCGCTCGCATACATGATCACCGGCACATTTCAGCCGGGCAAAATCATCTTCAGCGGCGCAATGCATAGCTACAGAGGCATATTTTCCAATGGCCCGCGCCGCAGCTCCGGTTAAAGTAGCCAGATCAATCACTATTTTGGGTTGATATTGATTAGCATAAGCCAGCGCATCAGCGAGAATCAGGCGTCCCTCCGCATCGGTGTTCAATACCTCCACTGTAGTGCCATTATATAGGGTCAAAACATCCCCACTCACAACAGCGTTACCATCCACACGGTTGTCGGTTGCCGGGATAAGCGCAATAATATGGAGCGGCAAC
>RZYD01000230.1 GCA_009930445.1 Bacteroidia bacterium
GCCTTTGCTATGAAAGTGAACCTTTACTCCGGCCTCCACTTCCAGGCTGCCGGCTGAATCCACAACCGCATACCCATAAATTACATAGGGTTTATCGTTAGTCCACCGGATATGTTCATTTTCTGCCGCCACAATAACATACGGCGGCAATCCTTCCACGTAAGTATCTGCCACAATATAATGGGCATCCTGCCCCCAACTGACTAACTTGACTTTTTGTTCGTTCCCATTGGTGTAGAAGAGGATACTGTCGGTGACAATGAGTGGATTATTTTGGCTGGATGGGTCGAGCGTTACACGGACAAAGACAAAAAGGCTGTCGCCACCCGCCAGGGTAATATCATTGATTTCAGTTGCCGGGTCACCGTCGACGTTGATTCGGTACGGACTATGGGTTCCTCCGGCCAGCAGAATATGGTCTATTTTCAGCGCATTAATATGCGGATTATAAATCATCAGTTTCCTGGTGGTTGATCCAATAGTAGTGAAGACGGTATCGAAAAGCAGGGTATCGGCAGAGAAACTCAGGACGTGTTCCGGGTCGGTGTCGAGTAGATTGGTTTTCGTGCACGACAGCCCGGCTGTAAGCAAAATTGCCAACAGGAAAAAGAGAGATAATGAAAAGTACCGTGTAGACTGCATAAATTTTTTTTAAGACAAAAATACAATTCCTTTACAAGTACGCTGGGAAAGGTCGAAATATTGTGCCATCGGCAGGAAATACTTTTGTAACGGGTTGGGCTAATCCGGAGAGTAATCACCGTTCGGTTAACTTATGCCTAAAGCAGTCCAGTCTGTAGCTCAATGAAAATAAAACTGCCAGGCAAAACTTCAAGGGATACCCATGTTTTATCTTTTAGATTAAATGCGCTAATTTTGTACAAAATTGACCGTAACGAAGTATGGAACATCGCTGTCGTTTATTCCGGTTTCTGGTTTTCCTGCTGGTGTTGCAGGCTCTTTCCGTGCAGGCTCAGGTTGAGGTTCAATACCTTTCGAACGAGGAACAGGCATTGGCTAATGCGGTTAACCAATGGCGCCGCCAGAATGATTTGCCTGAGGTGCCGCTGTCAAATGCACTGACCTATGTTGCCGATGTGCACGCAAAGGACCTTCATTTTTATACGCCCTATGACCGGAATTGTTCCATGCATTCCTGGTCGGATAATGGCCGCTGGAGCGGCTGTTGTTATTCCAACCCGACAACGGATGGGCGATGTATGCACAACAAACCACATGAGCTGACCGGCTATGCTGGCCTTGGATTTGAATTGGTTTACTGGGATAATTCTGCGCATCCGTCGGAGAATGCATTTCAGTTATGGAAAGCGAATCACGCTTCCAATACATTGTTGTTGAATCGCGACCTGTTTTCTGTGTACGACTGGAATGCCATGGGGGTAAGGATTTTCCGGGGCTATGTGGTGCTTTGGTTTGGGACGGTTCAGGATGTAAGCCGCCCACAGGTTACGGAGGCAGGAGATACCCTGATGTCATCCGATTCGACAGGCAGGATGGCGTTAACGGATAGTTTGCCTGTGAACGATCGGCAGATGTACTTTTACGTTGTGGTGGCCAGTTATGCCTCGGAAAAGGAAGCGGTTGGCGATAAGCCCCGATGGGAAAAACGTTTTTTTGAACCCCTGAAAGTTATTTCCGGAAACGGTAAATACCGATTGGCGGTGGGTGCTTTTGAGGATATGAAAACCGCTGAGGGGGTGCTACAGCGGATAAAACATGAGGTGAAAGATGCCTGGATTATAAATACAACCTTGCCTTAACCATTAATTATTTTCCTGCGCTGCTGTTTTTCGCTATTTTTGTTGCATCATTTAACTAAATTTTCCGGTATGAAGGATATCCGATTCATTGCAATCTTTTTGCTGCTTGCAGCAACGGCTGTATCTGCTCAGGATGCCGATTCAGCGTACAATTCAAAATCAGGATGGAACATCATTCCTTTGCCTATCGTTAGTTACCATTCTGATCTGGGTTTTCAGTTCGGTGCCTTAGCTACGATTTATGATTATGGAGATGGATCCTATTATCCTGATTATAAACATTTGGTGTATTTTGAGTTGTCGTTGTACACGAAACTCTCCGGCATTGCCCGCGTTTCTTACGATTCGCAATATTTACTTCCCGGATACCGGGTAACGGCTAATCTGGGTTTCTTCCCCAATAAAGCATATTCTTTCTTCGGTTTTAATGGCTATCGTTCCGTATACACTCCTGAGTTTATTACAACCGGTGCTGAAAGTTATAAATCCCGCGTGTTTTATAACTACCAGAATTATCAAACCCGGTTTATGGTCGATCTTCAGAAAAACATCAATCCCTGGCTCAAGTGGATTGCCGGCATGAACTTATGGAATTTTAATTTGCAATCGGTTGATGTTGATTTTATTAACCGGGGTAAGGAAAGTGATTTGTTACCTGCTATTGCTGACGAACCCGGATTATATGAACGCTACATCGCATACGGTATTATTCCGAAAGACGAAGCAGATGGCGGTTTTGTCGCCAACGTCAAAGCGGGAATAGTGGCCGATACGCGTGACTTCGATGCCAATCCTTCCAAAGGAATCTGGACAGAACTTTTAATGAATATGGCCCCTGGTTTTATTGGAAATGCAAGTCCGCATATAAAATTGGTTGCTATGCACCGGCAGTATTTTCCTTTGGCTGGGAAACGCCTCATTTTTGCTTACCGGGTAGGGTATCAGGGAACCATTGCAGGGCATACCCCTTTTTATATGCAATCGCAGCTTCAGACTTCCTTTATTTATAACCTGACAAATGCTGTTGGTGGTGCTGAATCGGTCAGGGGAATACTTTACAACCGGCTACTGGCCGATGGTTTTGCCATTGGAAATGCCGAACTGCGGTGGCGCACTCTGGATTTTCGTTTCCTGGGGCAGAATTGCTTTTTGGGTTTTAATCTTTTTGCTGATGCAGCGGTTACGGTGCAGAAAATTGATTTTGATCAGGAAGAGGCTCTTCGTCAGGCTGTTTTATTGGATGACCCCGCAGTGCCCGGTAACCCCTGGGCCTTCTCCGCCGATGATTATTTTGATTTCTCTTCTGCCGATACCCCGCATTACACTATGGGCGGCGGGCTTAAAATCGGCTTTAATGAAAATACCATTATCAGTGCCGATATTGGGAAAGCCCTGAGTCCCCGCGATGGATCACTGGGGGTTTACATCGGGATGGATTTTATGTTCTGATACGTTGGGCTTCCGTTGTTATCGTGCTTTTTTTACCTGATGAAGAAATTCTTCTGCGATGGGTAGCGAAAAAACATTTTCATTGTAGTTAAGCCTTTCGGGATGCCACTGTACCCCTAAAAGCCAGTTTTTTCCTGTGGTGTCTTTCCATTGGATTACTTCCGGAAGTCCATCTTCTGACCGACCGCAGATACGAAGCGGCGGGGCAATCTGGTCGATCCCCTGATGGTGATTTGTGTTCACTACGCCAATTTTTGCCTTCGTGATGGCATGAAGTAATGTGTTTTCTTCCAGATATACGGCATGAAAGCATGTGTCGGCCTGCGCACAGCGGTGAGTTTCTGCATTCAGATACTGTTGGGGAATATCTGAATAGAGTGTTCCGCCAAGCGCTACATTCATCATCTGTTCCCCTCTGCAAATTCCGAGGACCGGAATGCCACGGCGGATTGCTTCGTTAAGTAGGGCATATTCGAGCGTATCGCGGCGCAGGTCAAATCCTTCACAGAAAATAGTATCCGCGGTTTTTCCGTACCATCCGGGGTGAATGTCGGGGCCGCCACATAATACCAGACCCTCACATTCGGCAAACTTCAGAAGTCCGCTGTCGGTCGAAGTGTGGTACAGGTCGATCAGTTCCACTGTACTGTCGGCTGCAAGGATTAACTGACCGTAATAACTGTAATGCCCTTGGGCGGTTAGTTTGGAAAAGGCAATTTTCAGGGGTTCTGGTGCAGTGTCCCTTTGGCAGGATATAACTACCATTAGCAAAGCGAGCAACACGGTGGGTGTGACTAATTTTTGCATTGTATGTTATTATTAAGTGTTTCGGAATGCCATTAAAGCAAAAAATCGACGAATTTTCGCCGTGAAAATACGGAATCAACGATTTTTTCTTATTTCGAATCCCCTAATATCAAAGGGAGTCCATTTTTGTTATTACCAATTACCACCACCTTTGAATTACCCGATTCGGATAATTTCACCGTAGCTTCAATACCTTTTTCCTGTAGGATTTTATCGGTGAGTGACGCATTAATAATGTCGTTGGCTCTTGCTTTTCCTTGGGCTTCAATAATTTGCCGTTCGGCTTCTTTCTCGGCTTTTTGAATCCGAAATTCATATTCCAGTGATTCCTGTTCCTGTTTCAGCTTTCGTTCGATGGCATCTTTTATGGCGGTAGGCAACGTAACCGAGCGGATGAGTACCCTGTTTAATTGTACGTATTTTTCGTCAAGGATTTTTTTGGTTTCAATATAAATTTCATCCTGGATAGCATCGCGGGCCGTTGAATAAATTTGTTCCGGGGTATAA
>RZYD01000231.1 GCA_009930445.1 Bacteroidia bacterium
CCCAGCGGAAATACTTCTTTGTTCGACAAAACTGAAGTTCCGTCACTATCATATAATGTGATATAATAGTCATTAATATCCACTCCTGCGGAGCGAACTTTCAGGATTCCCTCTTCAGGTAGCGTCAGGGCAAACCAGTCTTCATCGCCTACTGCGTTGATTGCAGCCGTCAGGGAGGAATTAACAGGAAACAAATTAGCCTGCCCCGGCGAATTATTGGGCTCCGTTTCCTGCGCAGTTAAACAAAGCGGAAACAACCCGATAAAAGATAAAGTCAAAATTTGGTAAACAGCGGATGGAAGGCGAGGTGTTTTCATCTTTCAGTTTTTATTTTGTTCGTTGGTGTTGATAATTGGATAAATATAAAGATATTTCTGATAACCGACAAAATTTTTATTTTTTGCTCTAATTTTGCACAGAACAATCCAAACAGATGAAAAAAAATATTATTTATTTTTTGCTCGTAACCACTGCGCTTTTATCGGCCTGTACAACGGGTAAAAATGCGCTCAGGCAGGGGAACTACTACGATGCCGTGATGCAATCCGTTACCCGTTTACGCCAGAAACCGGATCAGCAGGATGCCCGGAAGGTTTTACAACAAGCGTATCCACTGGCAATTACCGATAGCAAACGGTTTATTGAGCGGTCAATAGCCGGCACTGAGCCGTTGAAATGGAATGCTATACTTATTGAGATGCAACGGGTAAACCAGTTGGCCGAAGAGATTTATCATTGTCCGGCAGCCCGTCAAATAATTCCATCGCCATTGGAATATGGGCCTTCCACGTTGGAAAATGCGAAAGAACAGGCCGTGAAAGAGCGCTACCAAAAAGCAAAGGCTTTTCTGGAGGCGGGAGGAAGAGAAAATGCCAAAACAGCCATCATGGAACTGCAAAGAGTCCTTGATTTTGCACCCGGACATTCGCAGGCTATGGCCATGCTGAAGCAAGCCGAAGAAATGGCTACCCTGCATATTGTGGTAGAAATACTTCCCTATCAACAAAATAAATATGCGCTTTCAGATGAAGCGTTCAGAAACGAAATGAATGCCACCCTTTCCGGGCTCGACCGCAAATACAGCTACATCAGGCTCTACACGCCCGAACAGGCAGAAAAAATGAACCTCCGCCCCGACCAGATCATTACCGTCGATTGGGTGGCATTTAACGTGGGTAATACCAATACGCGGCAAACAGAACGGGAAGTGACCAGTGCCGATAGTGTTAAAGTGGGAGAAACCACCATCCAGGGCGTAGTGTATCCGGTATACAATAAAGTGAGTGCACGGCTGAATATCAACAGTATGGAAATTATCTCCGGTGGAAAACTCACAATTCAGGCAAAGGAATATACGACACAACGGATACTCAGCAGCATAGCGCCGGAAGGAAGTTATGTCTGGCGTTATGAATGGGGTAGTTTCAACGGCGATGAACGAGCCCTGTCGGGAGAAGAGAAGGCCATTTGCAAAAACAGGCCGCCAGTTCTTCCCTCACCGCAGTTTCTTTTCACAGAACTCACCAAACCGCTCTACGACCAAACCGCCGAATGGTTTGGGCAGTACCTGAAAAGAATGCAATAACTATAACCGGGCTAGCATTCCTTCAAAGATTGTTTTCATCTTTTTCGCCGCTTTATTGGCGGCCACAATCACATCGTCACCATCGTTTTTATATCCGTCGTCAAAGGTATGTGCTTCATTGGTAACCACCGACATTCCAAAAACACGAAGGTTCATGTGCCGGGCAACGATCACTTCAGGAATGGTAGACATGCCACAAACATCTCCTCCGCTATTGCGGAAAAAACGATATTCAGAAGGGGTTTCAAAGGTTGGCCCGGAAGAGCCAAGATAAACCCCTTTATGGAGAGGAATCTGATGGGTAACGGCAACAGAATCGGCCATTGCTATTAATCCAGCGTCATAAGGTTGGGTCATATCCGGAAACCTGGGCCCAAGTTCATTGAAATTAGGGCCAATAAGCGGATTTGGCATTTGGTTGATATGATCGGTAATCACCATAAGGTCACCCACACGATAAGCCGGATTTAATCCACCGGCCGCATTGGAGACGAACAATGTTTTTATACCCAGAAAATGCATAACACGAACCGGATAGGTAACCTGTTGCATGGAGTAGCCTTCGTAAAAATGAAAACGGCCCTGCATAGCCATTACAGGCCGGTTGGCAAGATAGCCAAAAATCAGATTTCCCTTATGCCCGATGGCCGTGGAAACCCGAAACCCGGGAATTTCAGGATAGGGAATTACCACGTCTATTTTAATTTCTTCCGCCAGTTCCCCCAGCCCACTTCCGAGAATAACAGCCACTTCGGGGCGTAAGGTGGTTTTTGATTGGATAAAGGCAGCACTTGTTTTAAATTGTTCTATCATAATTATTTATCTTTTAATCCAGTGCATTGCAACCTCCTGCGCATTGCGAATAATCTCCTCTTCACCCGGCACATGGCGGTTCTCCATAATCACTTTACCGTCGCAGATTACGGTATCCACACAACTTCCGCCGGCGGCATATACCAGGTTGGCATTCAGGTTATGACGGGGCACCAGGGCAGGATCCGACAGATTGATCAGGTTAATATCGGCCAGATAGCCTTCTTCAATACGGCCCAATTTAAGCCCAAACATATTGCCCCCATTTACGGTACCCATTTTCATTACTTCATCCACAGGCAATGCCGTAGGATCATAACGCCAGGCTTTTTGCAGCAGGCTGGCCACTTTCATGGCCTCCAGCATATCGAGGTTATTACTGGAAGAGCATCCATCGGTGCCCAGCCCGACACACACCCCCGCATCACGAAGTTCCTGATAACGAAACTTATACCCGGAAGCCAACTTCAGGTTAGAGTTGGGGTTGTGCACCACTTTAACCTTTCGTTTGGCCAACACCGCAATATCTTCATCCGAAAGCCAGACGCCATGAGCAATCACCACATTTTCACCGAGTACACCCAGCTGCTCGAGGTACTGCACCGGACGCAGTCCGAATTGTTTGAGGCTGTTTCCAACTTCAGTCTCCGTTTCGGAGAGATGAATATGATAAAGCAGGTGATGCGCATCAGCAAACTGTTTGGCCCAAACCAGTGCGTCGGCAGAAACCGTATAGATGGCATGAGGCCCCATAGCAAATTTTATCCGCCCGGAATACTGCAATGATTCCGCATACAATTTCTGAATCTTTGTTTTTATGTTTGCCGTTTTAGCGGCATCAAAGTTATCAATCATCACGGCGCTCAACACACCTCGCATGCCCATTTCCTCCACTGCCCTTGCCGTCGCATGGAAATACCAGTACATATCGTTAAATAGGGTGGTTCCGGATTTGATCATTTCCAGACAACCCAGACGGGCGCCCCAATACACATCTTCTTCCGTCAGTTTTGCTTCCTGAGGCCATATTTTTTCATGCAGCCACTCTTCGAGGGCCATATCCTCGGCAAAACCGCGAAAAAGGGTCATCGCATTATGGGTGTGACCGTTAACGAAGGTGGGTATTGCCGCTTTTCCGGTGCCATCAATACGCACATCCGCCTGTATTTCCATATTTTCTTCAATGCGATCAATGTGGTTTTCTTTGATATAGATATCAGAAATACAGCCATTAAGGCGGACATTTTTTATTAAAATACTCATTATCCAGAGTTTTGTTTATAAAGAGGTACAAAAATACAGAATAATTTCCATGTCACCCGAAGAAAGCGGGCAAAGTGGCCGTAAAAAAAACAGGAAGCAAATGGGCATTGTAGCAGAAAAAGTTGTATATTTGCGCCCCCAAAGGGATGGTCGCGTAGCTCAGGGGATAGAGCAACGGCCTTCTAAGCCGTCGGTCGCAGGTTCGATTCCTGCCGCGATCACAACTTAAATTCTCAAACTACTGTAATAGAACCTGATACAATGTGTCAGGTTTTTTGTTGAGACCATTTGGGAGACCAAATGAAAAAAAACCACCAGTTTTTACACTGATGGGTTCAATAACTTACACTAAAAAAGTATGGCAAAACAAGGGACTTCTTTAATAGATTGAATGTAGCCTATTTTGTCCCTTCTGAGGTTTGCTACGCAAATATAATTAATTACCTCATAGCACCGCCCTGCTACATTTCGCTCCGGCTACGCCTGCGCTTCATTTCACAGGGCCTTGCTATCACATTACTTCTATGAGGGTTTACACAATCTTTTTTATGCTACCTTTATAAAAGTTATGAGTCTCCCCCAGCCCCCCTCTTTTCAACAATACAACTATCTTTGTATAAATTATTGTCCAGTTGTAGTAGACCATCTCAATACGTGGTTGGTAGAGCGGATACACTGAAAACCTCACAATTTCACCGCTTGCCACTCACGAATCGTTCAGGGTGTTCTTATCGCCTGGAAGCGATTTCCACCTGCGGAAAAATAAGGACACACAAATCCTGTCGACATAAAATAAATTAGTATTTTTGATCTTTCCAATAGCGACCAACCCGTGTGCACTCCATGCGTATCATGCAGCAAACACTCCAAGGGGATAAAGCA
>RZYD01000232.1 GCA_009930445.1 Bacteroidia bacterium
CCACTGATCGGATTGGGTTATGAAATGACAACCGATTACAATGAGCGGACCCGTTTGATGGCTTTTTCACAAACCGTGGGGCAAATTGCATGGATGATTGTGCCCTGGTTCTGGGTGCTCATTGCTAACCCCAATCTGTTCGAGACTCAGGCCATTGGCGTTCGGCAGCTCTCGATTATTGTGGGCGCCATTTGTATGGTTTTAGGTTTAATGCCTGCCTTTTTTTGTAAGGGGCTGGATGCCTCCCGGATGGAAAACCGAAAGGAAATTACTTTTCATACCCTGTTTTCCAATCTGATCGATCTGTTTAAAGGAATTGTACAGGTTTCAAAGAATAAGCCTTTCATGAAACTTTGCGGTGCTACTTTTTTAGTCTTTAATGGTTTTCAAATGGTGGCTTCGTTTAGTTATTTCATTATCGTGTTTTATATGTTTAAAGGCGATTATGGGTTGGCCGGGAACTGGCCTGCATGGTTCTCGACCATCTCCGCCATGGTTACGGCATTTTTGGTAATTCCAATCATTTCTCGGTTGGCCAACAAATTCGGGAAAAGAAATGCATTTATTCTTTCCACGGCCATTTCCATTGTAGGGTATGTGTTGAAATGGTGGGGATTTAATCCGGATAACCCCTGGCTTATGTTTATGCCTCTTCCGTTAATGGCATTTGGAATTGGTGGTTTATTTACCCTTATGATGAGTATGACGGCCGACGTGTGTGATCTGGACGAATTGAAAAATGGGATGCCACGAAAGGAAGGAACTTTTGGTGCCATTTACTGGTGGATGGTAAAACTCGGACAAGCGATTGCCCTGGTATTGGGAGGATTGGTTTTAAAACTTGTGGGATTTGATCAAAATGAAGCAATCCAGACTACCGAAACTATTATTCAACTCCGTATTGCCGATATTGTTATCCCTGCTCTCACTGCCGCATTGGCTATTATGGTCATGTGGAAATATGACTTAACCGAAGCGAAAGCAAAAGAAATTACTTCTGCGTTGGTAAAACGAAGAGGTGAACTGTAATTCATCTGCATATTGTATTGAAATGGAATATTTATTATGACAACAATGATCCGGAAATTGGCGAAAGTAATTCTGTCTGTAATGGGTATCGGTTTTATGATTTCTTGTAATTCAACGGAAAAAGGCCTGGTGACAAAAAATATTTTTGTTACTTCCGCAAGTGGCGATAAAATGGCAACGCGAAGCAATGTATCTTTCCAAAAGGGTACGCCCGATGGTATCGTAATAGCCATTGACCCCGACATTACAAAGCAAACCATCGATGGCATAGGATCTTCGGTTACAGAAGCTTCTGCTTATGTCTTGGCCCATCTCGACCCCGAAAAACGCCGTGAAGTTATGCATCGGATTTTTAGCGCCGGGGGTGCAAATTTTTCCCTCACAAGAATTCATATCGGAGCCTGTGATTTTTGTGTCAACGGAAAATATTCCTACCTCGATCATCCCGGGGATACCCAATTGAATGCATTTTCTATTGACCCCGACAAAATGGGTTTTTCAAGAGAATGTTATCCGGGCATTGTGGAGGAAAAGTATGATTTGTTGCCCATG
The DNA here is from genome assembly GCA_009930445.1 of Bacteroidia bacterium. Taxonomy (GTDB): domain Bacteria; phylum Bacteroidota; class Bacteroidia; order Bacteroidales; family BM520; genus BM520. The sequence continues at coordinate 1,582 of RZYD01000232.1, forward strand.
ATAAAAGAAGCTATTGCCATAAAAAAGGCACAGGACGACACCACACTCAACATCGTTGCCTCCGCATGGACAGCCCCTTCCTGGATGAAAGATATTGAGGATTGGTATATTCCGGGAACACCCGAAAATAATTACCAGGGAACCGGAGGGCAGTTAAAACCGGAATATGAAGGGGTTTATGCCGATTATTTGGTGAAATACCTCGAGGTTTATCGCGATGAAGGGGTTGATATCTGGGCCATTACACCGGTGAATGAACCGCATGGAAATAATGGCCAATGGGAAAGTATGCATTTTACCCCTGAAAGTCAAAATCGTTTTATCAAAACTCAACTCGGGCCAAAACTACAATCCGGGGAAAATGCAAACATTAAGCTTTTAATATATGATCAAAACCGCGATGGGTTGGAACCGTGGGCAACACAAATTTTAGGAGACAAGGAGACTTCGCAATTCGTTTATGGATCGGCAGTACATTGGTACGAAAGTACCGTGAAAGTTTACGAAGAGGTATTTGACAGGGTGCATGCCTGGTTCCCGTCGCATGCAATTATTCACACCGAAGGATGTATCGACGATTTAGGAAAAGATGCGCCCGAAGGAATTCGCGATCCCATTCGTTTTAAAGAGCGCGATTGGTTTAACAATGATGCCTTCTGGTGGGGAAAAAATGCTACCGATTGGGCCTATACCGCAGCATGGCCGGGCGTTGTCGCCGAAGACCACCCAATTTACGTTCCTGTACACCGGTATGCCCGAAATATTATCGTAAGCATCGATCATTGGGTAAAGGGTTGGATCGATTGGAATGTGGTACTGGATCATAACGGAGGGCCAAATCATGTGGGAAATTTTTGTGGCGCACCCATTATGATCGATACCCGTACGCAGTTGGTTTATTACACCCCGGTGTATTATGTTTTAGCTCAGTTTAGTCAAACCATCCGACCCGGTGACCGCGCTGTGAAAACACAAATGTATGTAAATGATCTTGATAACGATGCGCTGCATACCTGTGCAACCCTCAATACAGACAAGGTCCTGAGTGTGCAGCTTTTAAACACCACCCCCAATGAAATATTATATCAATTAAAAATCAAGGATCAGTTTGCATCGCTAAAAATCGATGCGAATTCTTTACAAACTATTCAAATACAACTCTGATTTTTTTCGGGAAAAAATAATATTGAATTTGTCTCAGAATGAAAAAATTTACGATATATATAGGGAATACCCCACTATCAACCCATCATAAAGAGGTTAAAGGGTCGTTTGTGGAAATCGAAAAGGAAAAATTTTATACGATTTCCAATAGTCACAAAATGCCTGATTTTTTTATGAATATCGTAAGTAACGCCGACCATTGGATGTTTATTTCGAGCAATGGAGCCTTAACCGCTGGGCGAAAAAACCGGGATAATGCATTGTTTCCTTATTATACCGTTGATAAAATTCATGATTATAAGGGCAAAACCGGGAACAAGACCCTTTGCCTTGTGAATAAAAACGATAAAACCTGTTTGTGGGAGCCCTTTACCGACCAGTCGGCGCAGCTCTACGATATTGAACGAAATATTTCCAAAAGTATCTACGGAAACAAGATTGTATTTGAGGAAGTTAACCTCACATTGCAACTCAGCTATCGGTATGGATGGTATAATAGCGAAAAATTTGGGTGGATTAAAAAATCCGGAATTACCAACCTGGATCATTCCCCGGTACAAATTGAAATGGTTGACGGCATTAGAAATATTTTGCCCGGCAATGTGGCATATGCTTTTCAGAATGAATTCAGCAATTTGCTGGATGCGTATAAGAAAAATGAGCTTCTGCCTGACCAAAATCTGGGCTTGTTTATGTTAAGCTCAGTTCCTGTCGATCGTGCTGAGCCCAGTGAATCCCTCACTGCGACCTCCGTTTGGTCGTATGGGAATTGGCCGAAGGTTAAGCACCTGTTATCTGATCATCAGTTGGAAACCTTTCGGACAGGAGGTGAAATTGTTTCTGAAACGGATGTGCGTGCAGCACGCGGAGCCTTTTATGTAAACGCACAGTGCGTGCTATTGCCGCACGAAACACAGACCTGGTATCTGGTGGCTGAGGTAAATCAGGATGCTGCCGCCATTGCCGATTTAGCCCTATTCTTAAAAACAAACCCGTCGATTGCTAATGCACTGGAAAAGGATATTGCCCTAGGTACTGAACGGCTGATTCAAATTGTGGCAAAAGCAGATGGGTTACAAACAGGAAACGAAGAACTGGGTTATGCCCGCCATTTTTCCAACACCTTGTTTAACGTGATGCGTGGCGGTGTCTTTATTAAAAACTATACAATTGATTTAAAAGATTTTATTCAGCATGTTTATCAATGCAATACAGAAGTATATCGGCAATTTGAATCGAGATTAAATGCTTTGCCGCCAGAAATCAGTCACGATCAATTGCTTCAATGGGCCGTAGCTACACTTGACGAAGATTTACTTCGGATTTGCTATGAATATTTGCCCCTGACCTTTAGTCGCCGGCATGGAGATCCAAGCAGGCCATGGAATCAATTCTCCATAGAAACAAAAGATGACGATGGATCCTGCAAACTCAGTTATGAAGGAAATTGGCGTGATATTTTCCAAAACTGGGAAGCGCTAAGTCTTTCCTTTCCTGACTATATTGAAAGCATAATCAGCAAGTTCGTAAACGCTTCAACCGCTGATGGGTATAATCCCTATCGGATTACACGACAGGGAATCGACTGGGAAGTGCCCGACCCCAACGACCCATGGGCCTATATCGGGTACTGGGGCGATCATCAGATTATTTATCTGCAGAAATTTTTAGAACAATCAGAAGCCTTTCATCCCGGAAAATTAGACCGCTTGCTCACCGAGGAAATATTCGTGTATGCCAACGTTCCCTATCGAATAAAGCCTTTC
>RZYD01000233.1 GCA_009930445.1 Bacteroidia bacterium
ATCCGCATCATGTTGGCTTTACCATGAGCGCTGGCAGCACCAAACCTGCTGGAGCGGAAAATTCCGGCAAAGAAGGTTACATAGTTATCCATCACTTCTCCTTCGGTAAGTTCGCCCATTTCGTAAAGTTTTGTAACCAGATAAAGGCCCATAATATCGGCTTTTCCTTCTTCAATGGCAGAATATTGTTCCTTCAGTGCTTCACGAACCGTCTGCGAACCATCGACCGTTGTTTTGATGCCCATGGCGTGGCCTACTTCATGAAACATCGTATTTTCAAAGAAAGCGTTGAATTTGATATATTTCCGTTGTGCAGGATCAATCAGCACATCGGAAATGGGAACAAGAATTTTATCAAATTTTGCTTTCATGGCATTTTTTAACTGCAATTTACGGGAGCCAAATTTTATATGTACTTCTTCATCATTCGGTAGGTTGATCGCAATAGTTTTGCTGCCGGCGTTACAGTCACCACGGTAGTATACTACGTCATAAACATTCATGTCGGCTTTTGATCCGGGAACATCTTTTTTATAGTTTTCTTCTATAGGGAGGCCGGCCTGAAGATCAGGCAGCATGGCAGAAAATTTGGTGAGTTTTGCACTCCAGTCCAGGTCTTTAATTAGTACAAAGGATTCGAAAGCGGCTTTGTATCCGAAGAGGGCATCTTCGTAGTTTTCAATGGGCCCGGTCACAAAATCGATGTTGGCATTTTGCATTTCCATCCAGGCAAAGTCGCTGGGCTGGTAATTATCGGTGATCAGTGCATCAGCGCGTAATTCGAGGTATTTTTTTAATCCGGGATCTTCGGCAAGGGCCGCTGCTTTTTTGAGCATTTTAGCTGCTTGTGTTAATTCTTTTTTGTAAGCCTCGCGGTAAGGAATTACTTTTAACGCGCCTTGCTTATCCCGACGAATCAGCGTGTAAAGGCTGGTTTTGTCCGGATCGGGAAGAGATTCAAATTCAGCTTTGGTCATATCCGGAGGGTAGAAATTCGCACCAGCTGGTTTTTCGCCAACTCCTTCAATGAATGGCCTGTTTCCGTCCAGACGATCCCAGGGGCCGTAATTGATGACCGCAAATTTTTTCGTATTTTCATCGGCGATGTTGTTGAGGAAATTATCCCTGTTACCGATGGTTTGCTTCCAGTAAAGCGTTTCCATGATGTCAGCCACATCAAAGCAAATGGAGAGGATTTGCTTTTCGTTGTCCGAAAGATGACTGATGTCGGCAGTAAGCGTAAAAGGAGCAAAAATAGCTACACGTTCATCTACTTCTTTCGGATGGGTTGCAAGGAATGCCTGATCCTGGGGAAGGAGGTTTTGCATATCGTTTTGTTTTGGTGTGGAGCATGAAATAGTGATTATCACTATTGCCATGAAAAATAACGTTTTTTTTAACATGGGTATTTGAATTATAGGGTTTTATACATTTTTTGCAAAGATACGAAAAATGCAATAACCCTTTATCACGGCATTTTTAAATAAAAAATCAATCAAAGGCAGTAATTTGACGATTACGCCTGTTTCTCTATCTTTGCCAAAAAAATAATGGATATGGAAAGAGGTGTGCGCGTACGTTTTGCGCCAAGTCCCACCGGCCCGTTGCACATCGGAGGACTGAGAACGGCATTGTATAATTATCTCTATGCAAAAAAACACAACGGAACCTTTATACTTCGTATTGAAGATACAGATCAGGCTCGTTTTGTGCCGGAAGCGGAGGCTTATATTCTCGAGTCGTTACGTTGGTGTGGAATACTGCCGGATGAAGGACAATCGGTTGGAGGAGAATACGGCCCGTACCGGCAGTCAGAACGAAAGAGTTTGTACCGCAAGTATGCCGATAAGCTCGTAGAAACTGGTTTTGCTTACTTTGCCTTTGATACAGCCGACGAGTTGGAGGCTATGCGTAACCGGTTGATGGAGGCCAAATCCTCATCTATGCAATACGATGCTATAACCCGTTGCACGATGCGTAATTCACTGACTCTTTCTAAGCAGGAGACGCAGAAACTGCTCGACGAGGGTGCTCCTTATGTGATTCGGTTTAAAATGCCTGAAAATGAAACGGTGGAAATGAATGACCTCATCAGAGGCTCTATCAACGTAAATACGTCTACACTCGACGATAAAGTACTGTTTAAATCGGATGGAATGCCTACCTATCATCTGGCCAATATTGTGGATGATCATTTGATGGAAATCAGCCATGTAATCCGTGGTGAAGAGTGGTTGCCCTCACTGCCCTTACATATATTGTTGTATCGGGCATTGGGTTGGGTGGCAACGATGCCTGCCTTTGCACATTTGCCGCTTTTGTTAAAACCCGATGGAAATGGTAAACTGAGTAAACGAGATGGCGATCGTTTGGGTTTTCCCGTATTTCCGTTACGTTGGCCTATGGATCCTGAAAAAGAAGAAATTGCTTCAGGATACAGGGAATCAGGTTATTTTCACGATGCCGTAGTGAATATGCTCGCTTTGCTGGGATGGAACCCGGGAACGGAACAGGAGATTTTTTCGCTCGACGAGCTGATTGCCGCCTTTACCCTCGAAAGGGTGGGGAAATCCGGCTCAAAATTTGACCCGGAAAAAGCCCGATGGTTCAATCATTATTATCTTGTTAACCGAAGTAATGACGAAATTGCCGCTCTGTTTCACAATGCACTGCGGGTGCGAGGTATCAATGTTAACCATGAAAAGCTTTTACGTATTACGGGGTTGGTCAAAGAACGCGTAAATTTTATTGGGGAATTGTGGGCGCAGTCGAATTTCTTTTTTGAAGCCCCTGTTGAATACGATGAAAAAGTAGTAAAAAAACGTTGGAAAGAGGAAGTTCCTGAACTCATGGTCACGCTTATAGAAATTCTGCAGGATTTAGACCCGTTTACTGCTGAAACGTCAGAGCAGGCAGTAAAAACCTGGATCAGTGAAAAAGCATTGAATATGGGATTGGTAATGAATGCTTTCCGTTTATGTATTGTGGGTGCTGCACACGGGCCGCATCTCTTTGATATCATTGATGTGATTGGAAAACAAGAAACGATTGAGCGAATTAAGCGAGGGATACGGAGGATAAAACCGTAAAATCTTTTTGCAAAAAGCACTGCTGTAATGTCAGGTATTTTAATAAATAAGCCCCATAATCACAGCTCGGATTGTTTCTGAATAACCTGTTCTGATCATTCGGGAAAAGAACCGTCATCGCTTCCCCGTGTTTTAATTGAAATTCATGGCTAATCAGAAATGTTGAAGCATGGTCAGGATGGGTTTGTTAATCTGTAAGGATATTTCGTTATCAGGCACCGACCCAACCATCAACGGGTATTGCACTGCCAGTTTGTAAAAGCAGGGAGGCTATTGCGCAGTCAACTATTATTATTTTTCTTTCGACCAGCTGTCTCTCAGCGTTACCGTACGGTTGAATACTGGATTTTCCGGGGTTGTATCTTTATCTGCAGAAAAATAGCCCAGTCGGGTAAACTGGAAATGGGCATTGGGTGCAGCGTGTTTAAGAACAGGCTCCAGTTTGCAATTTTTTAATGGCTGAAATGAGTCAGGGTTAAGAAATTGGCGGTAATCTGCCTCTTTATGGCCAGCAGGATCCGGATCATTAAACAGCCGGTCGTAAAGCCTTATTTCCGCATCTACGGCATGAGTGGCCGAAACCCAGTGTAAGGTTCCTTTCACTTTACGGTTGCTTGCCGGCCCTCCACTACGTGTTTCGGGGTCATACGTGCAATGAATCAAAACGATGTGGCCTTGACTATCTTTTTCAACAGAAACGCATTTTATAATATAGGCGCTTTTTAACCTTACTTCTTTTCCGGGAGCCAGGCGGAAATATTTTCCAGTCGGGTTTTCCATAAAATCATCCTGTTCAATAAAGAGTTCTTTGGAGAACGGAATTTTTCGTGTTCCCATGGATTCATCTTCGGGGTTATTGATGGTTTCCATCTCTTCCACCTGACCGTCGGGATAATTATCTAAAACAATTTTCACGGGATTAAGAACGGCCATCACTCTGGGGGCTTTTTTGTTCAGATCTTCACGAACGCACCATTCCAGAAGGCTGACATCAATTACGTTATCGCGTTTAGCGACGCCCACTTTTTCGGCAAAGAGCCGGATCGAAGCCGGAGTGTACCCTCGCCGGCGCAAACCACAAATGGTCGGCATCCGGGGATCATCCCAGCCGCTGACATAATTTTCTTTCACCAGTTCCAGCAATTTACGCTTACTCATTACCGTGTAGCTGAGGTTCAGGCGCGCAAATTCACGCTGTTTGGTGCGGATAGTGCCGGGTTCATACACCTGATCGAGGAACCAATCGTACAAAGGCCTGTGGACTTCAAATTCCAGGGTACATATGGAATGGGATATTCTTTCTATATAATCCGACTGTCCATGTGCCCAGTCGTACATGGGATAAATACACCAGGTATTACCGGTGCGGTGGTGGGGAACATGAATAATGCGGTACATAATCGGGTCGCGCATGTGCATA